>SKPJ01000550.1 GCA_007119595.1 Myxococcales bacterium | reverse complement strand
TGCTTCGCAACCGAGAACCGACGGGGGTGAATCACACCCATCCATTCCCGGTGATCACCGGGGGCCGGTTGAGTTCACCAACGCCAACCTCTGGCACTTCATCGAAGCCCGCGATCTTCTCACCCGGTGGGGATCAGACCTCTAGCCAAGTACCCGCCGGGCGAGCTCTGTATACAACTGAATCCCGGCAAAAAGTTCATCGAGCTCGATCTTTTCATCATCCGAATGAGCACATCGAATATCTCCCGGGCCCACCAACCACACATCGCCCAATTCGGCGAGATAGGTGGCATCGGTGTTAAAGGGCACGGTGCAGGTGGCGACATCTGCCGGGGGATCGAAGAACACGGGGTCATTGTATACACATTCCGCGATGGTGACCTCATCGCCCACCAGATCTCCAAGATGTTCCAGCATCGGTTCGATGGGAGCGACGGCGCGAAACAAGATCTGGGCCTCGGCGCTGGGAGCAAAGACATTGGCCGCCACTCCCCCTTCGATGACCCCTATATTGAGCGTCGTGGGTCCCAATATATCGTCGACCGGCCACGGATGGCGTCGAAGTTGCTCGATGGCATCGAGCAGGGGATGAATCGCCGATTCTCCGTCGCCGGGAAATGCAGAATGGCCGGCGACTCCCTTGCTCTTCAGGGTACATCGAAGCATTCCCTTTTGAGCCCGAACGACCCGATTGCGGGTCGGCTCACACAGAATGATTCGCTCCGGCTGTAGCGATAACTCACGAGCCACTTTGGCTCCCCGGTGGTCCACTTCTTCACCGACGACCAGCAAGAATCCGATCCCCCGAAACCCCTGTTCGCGAAGCCGACGGCTGGCGGCCCACATCGCCACCAGGCCGCCCTTGGTATCGCAGGCGCCCCGGCCCCACACGACGCCGTTATCGCGTCGCACCGGAAGATGGGGCGGCACGGTATCGACGTGGGTGGAAAATAAAAGCTCTGTCGGATGACCATCTGTGATTAATAGATTCCACCGCTCTTCTTCGACGTCCTGGCGCTGCACATGCCACCCGTCGGCACCGAAAAACTCCTCCAGCGCCTCCAGAAAATCTCGTTCTTCGCCGGACGTGGAATCAATGGCCAACCATTGCTCCAACAATTCGGCCAAACTGTCTCGGTCGAGTTCACCCATACAACGCTATCCTGCATCAAGGATTGCAACCGTCAAAGGCGTATCACCGTCGACGGCTGATTCACAAGGGGTTTGTCCGCCTGGGGTGCGATCGGTTTCCGTCGGTGAGCCAATCAGACATGGTGCGATGGCATCCCTGCCATCGACACCAGTGGAAGCGGGGCGTGGCTCGTACTGTTAGGGGCAGATCAAACCCGTCCGACCAGCGGTGACCTACCTCTGTGATGCGGGCTAAGTAACACTCCCGTCGCCATCTCCGCGCGGCTTTTTCTGTACGATCGGTTGCCAATCTTCACCGGCCACACAGATGGGCGGCGAACTCCCCGGCGATGTCGTTTTCCAAGTCCGTTCCCTCGGTGCTGACCTCCAATTCACCGAAGATAATGGAGTCCTCGACTCTCGTGATCTCCACCGTATCCGTGGTTCCGCTGAAGCCGAAGTCAAATCCCTCGACGAACACAAAATCCACCGGCACGTCCTCGTGAACACCAACCTTCGGTGGAACCTCAAAGGCGACATAGGTGCCGTCTTCCTCGATCTCTTCACACGTCTGCAGCGATTGGTCGGACAACATGATCTCCACCGTCTCTCCTTCTTCGCCGTCCTCTTTCGGAAGCGCATGGCCGTCAGCGAACTCCCATTCCCGATCCTGTACAGCCCCGGAGAGCGGATCTTCGACCTCCAGATCGTCTCCGCACCCCACGAGTAGTATTGCCATCAAAACGAAATACATCCCATTTCTGTTCTTCATAATACTCATTCCTTTGTCGTGGTCGGAAGCAGTCATTTTGACCGATTGAGACCGGTCTTAAACAACGATCTCTTTGCCGTCTACACTCGATGATACCACAGCATCGCCTCGTTTCGACGGCTTTGACGCTTGGCCTCATCTCGGGTGGTTGATGTTGTTGCCCCAACGATGGGCTGACATCACAACTCGATCATGGAGCAACTGTTTGTGGTGTGGGAATGGCGCCGATGGGCGCACCCAACTGACCTTGTTTGTCGGAGCCCCAACAATACAGATACCCCTGAGTGTCGAGACCGCAGTTATGGACCCAGCCACTTTCAATGGTCGTAAAGCTTATGTCCGTGTCGACGGCGACCGGGGAAGATTCGGTTCCCCAGCGTTCGCCCGTACCCAGAGCGCCCCGGGAGTTGGAACCCCAGCAATAGGTCTCTCCACCTTCTCGGATCCCACAACTTCGGTTTGTCATTCGATACGAAAGCCCCAGATCGATCCAATCGGAATGACTGCCTACTTGCTGCGGGGTCAGGACATCGTCTTCCTCTTCATCTCCCAGTCCCAGTTGGCCACTCTCTGCGGCTCCCCAGCAATAAAGGCTGTCGTCGGTCTTGAGAGCGCATGTCGCCTGCACACCGGTCTCCACCAACGCCCAATCCGAATCCTGTCCTACCTGCTGTGGACTCAAATGGGCCTCCTCCGAGCCCAATCCCAACTGTCCCCGGGAATTGGCTCCCCAACACCAGAGGGTACCGTCGGTCTGAATACCGCAACTGTGTCCGTCAGCCAGCGAAATTTGATCCCAGGTGGCTTCGCCGATGGCCCGGGGTTCGGTGTGAGAATCGGTGGAGCCATCGCCGAGTTGACCGAGATGATTCGACCCCCAGCAATACAGGTCGTTGTCGGTGGTGATGCCACAAATACGCGGTCCCTTCAGCTCGGCAAATGGAGTGCTTTGAACCGAAACGGATTGCCACTGAACTTCCTCGCCCAACCGGGTCGGTATCAGTATCGTTCCCCCGTCCTCCCCGAATAGCTCCGACAGATTGGAGCCCCAGCACCACAGTTCATCGTCGGTGTCCAGGGCGCATTGTAATTGTCGTGAGGATGCAACGTCGCGCCAATCATCGCGTTCCCCTACCTGCCTGGGAAAAATCATATACTTGGATGCTCCATCTGTGGTCACGGCACCGTCGGAAAATCCCCAACACCAGAGAGTACCGTCGGTGGCGACACCGCAGGTATTGATCGCCCCGGTGGAGATCGAACTCCAGGTCTTGGAAGTATCTGTGGCCACCGGCACCAGGCTGTCCGAATAAAAGCCCTGCCCCAATTGGCCGCGATAATTGGAGCCCCAGCACGCAAGGCTCGACTCATCCATCCGCAACCCGCAGGCAAAACCACCCGGCTCATGCAGTGGGGATTTGTCGGTGGTCCCGATGCTGATGCGATGGCCTCCCAACTGGATGGCGTCCCAGTCATCGTAGTCGCCGATTCGGATCGGTTCGGAAATCGCGGTACTATCTTCAAAAAATCCCAGCTCATAGCCGTCGGTATACCCGAAACACCACAGGGTCTGGTCGGTGCGGATGCCACAGATGGTATCAAATCCGGTGGCTACGGTGAGCCAATCGTCATCCTCGCCAATCTGGGTCGGTTCGTCGGCCGGGATATCCGGTGTGCCAGCCCAGCAGATCAATTTTCCATCCCGGATTCCACAGATTGGCGAGGTCTGGCCCAGCGACAAGGTGCGTCCCATCGCGATATGTGTCCATCCCGTTTCCTCTCCAACGGCCATGGGCTCCAGAATGATATTTTCATCGGAATCGACGGCGATTCGCCCACCCTGGTTGCTACCCCAACAATACAGCCGACCATCGCGGATACCGCAACTACTTCGCTCATTAGTAGTGACCGCCGTCCACCCCGCTTCCACTCCCACCTGAGTGGGCACATCACGGTCCTCCTCATCCCCGACTCCCAGGGATCCGTAGGCATTTCCACCCCAGCACCACAGTGTTCCGTCACTCTGAATCCCACAGGTGCGGGCACTGAACGAAGGAGGGCGATCCGTGCCGCCAGCGGTGATGAATTCCCATTGTTGGTCTCCCACTTGTTCTGGTTCCCACGTCGTTGGCCAGGTGGGCCCCAGTCCAAGAGCTCCATCGCGATTGGAGCCCCAACACCACAGCGTTTGATCCTCCTTGATGGCACAGCTATTCCCAAAGCCCGTTGCTACATCAATCCAGTCCGAATCGTCGCTGACCGGGATTGGCTGGGGATGCTTATTATCCACGTTCGCAGTTACCGGCTCCATCCCCAGTGCACCGCTGTCATTATAGCCCCAACAATACAGAACCCCCGTATCGCTAATGCCACAGGCATGGGAGAAACCGGTCGAAAGAGCCCTCCATCCGGTTTCTAGGACTTCCCACTCATACTCCAGCGGTGGCTCTTCGAGATTACCCGCTTCGTCGGTGGCCCGAACCTCAAATCGATGCACTCCAGTGGACAATCCCTGCAAATCCACAGGGGGAGTGCAGGAGTCCCAGGTTTCGCCATTTAATCGACATTCAAAAGTCGCCGGTTGGTCGGCTTCAAAAGAAAAGTGAGCTTGTCCCTCTAGCGTCTGTTCCGGCGGGGTCTCAACCCAGGTGGTAGATGGCGGAGTAAGATCGATCTCCCAGGAATGGGTCGGATAATTTTGCTCTTGTCCTCCGTCGGCGCTTCGACCTCGCACCTCAAAGAGGTGTTCTCCTTCGCCCAAATCGGAATAGGTGTGGGGTGAGGCGCACTCCTCCCACCCATGTTGATCGAGCTGGCACTCGAAATGGTCGGCGTCCGGGTTGCTGAATTCGAAGGTCGCTGCCGGGTCATTGGTGAGTTCTTCCGGCGCCGCCAAGAGCACCGTCGTACCCGGATCGGTTTCCCCGTTGGCATCGGGTTCTCCGTTGGCATCGGGTTCTCCGTTGGCATCAAACTGCTGATGATTATCCGGCATCTGATTGCCATCGGGTTCCAGATCGGCATCCGGTTCCTGATGATTGTTCGTTCCCTGGTTTTTATTGAGCATGACGGGCTCCTCTTCAGAGCCACACCCCAATGATATCACGAGGAAAAACCAGCCACCGAGCAGAAGAACAAATGCCGTTGTCCACCGATTTTGAAATACCATCAATTGTACCTCGATCAGAACTAAATATTTTCACCAGAGGCTGTGATCCATTCCCTGTCAGGCGAAGGACCGGAGCAGCGGGGCGAAGCCTGGCACGGGGCAAGGCCGCCGCTGTGGCCGCGTCACCGAAAGACCGAGGCAATACAACCAGCTTCGTCCCACTGTTTCACAATCGAGTTCCCACAGGGCTGGATCACACTCTGCACCAGCGGAAGCGATATATTCGTTTTGTTGTCCATCCATAGCAGATGGTAGAAGTGTATTGCCAGCAACAACAGCTCGCTGCGCAGGGGGTCTGATTGATGTCCGTATTTCCGGACCGGAATCGCGATCACTACTGAATAGCCGGGGGTGGATCACACACTCGTTGGCGGGTGTGCAACTTTCCTGATTAAGACAGTTGCACACCCCTCATTGACCCGCGTTGTTGACCGCGCTGGTTTGACGCGACTACCATGCGCTGATGCTTTGATGAGCCAATCTATTCCGGTTTTACGCCCTGTCAGGAAGTAGATGAAACTCTATTGCCCCGAATGTGAAACCAGATACGAAGGGGAAGAACACGAGGTCTGTCCACAGGACGGCTCCCGGCTATTTCAGCTCGATGCCGCAAGCGATGAAGGCGATCCGCTCTTGGGAGCCGTGATCGACGATGGATTTCGCATCGAGGAGCTACTCGGCGCCGGAGGAATGGGAGCCGTATATCGAGGGATTCAACTGTCGGTCCATCGAGAGGTGGCCATCAAGGTATTGCGCCCCGATCTGACAGACCGGGAAGTGATGTTGGAGCGCTTTTTTCGCGAGGCGAAGGTCGTCTCCGAGTTGACTCACCCCAATATCGTTCGCCTCATCGAATTTGGCCAAGACCGACAACGGGACCTGCTCTATCTGGCCATGGAGCTGGTGCGGGGCATGGCACTCAGCGAGCTGCTCAATGGCAGCCGCGTGCGCACCAACCTGGCCCTGGAGGTCATCTATCAGGTCTGCGGCGCACTGACCGAACCGCACGCCCGGGACATCATCCATCGCGACATGAAACCCGACAACTTGATCATCTTGCCCATCTCCGACGGGACGCTGCAGGTCAAAGTGCTCGATTTCGGCATTGCTCGGGCGCTGGAGGGAAATACTCAGCTCACGAAGACCGGGATGATCTGTGGGACCCCGTCGTATATGTCGCCGGAGCAGGCACAAAACGACTCCATCGACGGCCGAACCGATCTCTACGCTCTGGGGGTCATTCTCTTTGAGATGTTGACCGGAAGCCCCCCCTTCGCCGGTGATACAGCACTGCAGGTGTTGCTGCACCACATTCAGCGACCCGCCCCGAATCTACGGGAGATCATGCCGCCAGGTAGCGTCCCCGATCCGGTGTGCGAGCTGGTCTCCCAATTGCTTTCAAAGGTCCCCGACGAGCGCCCCGCCTCCGCCCGCAGCGTTCGCGACAGAATCGACCAGATTCGGATGCAGTTACAGCTCAAACCGGTGCGTCTGAATGTGGACGACACATTCGATGCCTGGTTGCTGCCGGGCATCGAGCTGGAAGAGGCGCAAAAGAATCAAAATACCGGGCCCGGCGATTCGGATCTCCCGGTGGGACTGGAGTCCTTCAGCACCGGCGAAGTCGGACGGCCAGGCCCGAAGACCGGAGAGGTCGAAAGCGCCAAAACCGACGTATACCAACGCGACACCAACCAACCGGCGCACATTGGAGTCGCCGATACGCTCAACGCCACCCCGGAGCCCATGGTCGCGGCCTCCATGGTCGCCGGCTCAGGGCCCGACGTAGCTCCGGCAAACCCTTCTCCTTCCTCGCCGAAGACAATGCCCGGTGAGTACGGCGGCATCGAGGAACGGCCTGGACAAGATCACACTACGAACGTCGTGGACTCGGCGTCGGTTAAGACCAGGCCCGGAAAAAACAGAGTCGACTCCGCTATCTCTACCCCATCTCCCGACTCGACGAACGCTCCCGCCGGTACCACTACAACTCCAGTCATACTCGGCGCTGGCGTCGTCTTTGTCCTTATATTCTGCGCTATGTCGGGGTTTATTGCCTATCAGGTTTTGGGCCCATTCGATGAACAGCCGGAAGCCGTCGTCGAGCGACCGACGCCGCCACAGACGCCCCAAGATGGCGCGGAGCAGGCACGGGAGGAGCGAGAAACGGAAAGCGAACCCCACGCTCTCTCCGATCGAGCCATCGGCAATGCCACGGACGTGATTTGGAATGCCCTCGTGATGGCGCGCTCCGAACATGATAAGAATTCCCCGGAGCCCGGAGTGAGCGCAGACGTCGAATCGGAATCGGATGAATCGACGGGAGGCGCCGAAGCCACCGGAGGAGCCCGGCGCGGTGCTGCACCGACACCGGATCGACAGGACCGTCCCTCGGATGCACCGGACTCCACCGCCGGGAGAGATGCCAGCTCACCATCGCATGACGAACCGGCTGACGACGAACCCGCCGGGGAGCCGGAAGCCACGCCCGAGCCGCAACCAGAGGACAACGGCACCGGCCGCGACGACTTGCGTGATCGACTCGAGCAACTGAGACGAGAATAAGATGCTTCAACGAATTCCCCACACAACCGCCGTTATGGCGATCATGGCCGCCTTCGCGTTTCTCATTTCACCATCGGCATGGGCCGCCGGTGATCCCGACGAATTGCTCGATTCACTGACCGCCGAAGAGGAAGCAAAAGTCATCTCCCTCATCGACGAGGGGCAGCAGAAATACGACGACGGAGAATTTCAACAGGCCCTCGATATCTTCAACGAGCTCTACAACATCTTTCCCCATCCCGACGTCAATTATCGCGTCGCCCTCTGCTATGAGCGACTCGGCGAAGACGAAATGGCGGTGCAGCATTATCGTCAATTCCTGGAGCAGGTCCCGGACGCCGAAGAACGGGGAAGAGTCGAGGGCACCATCGCCACTTTGGAGCGCCGCATCGGCGATGCGAGCTCCACCCTGCGCGTCGAGACCTTCCCCATCGGCGCTCAGATTTTCGTCGACGATCCCGATACAGCGCCGGTCGGTGAAACTCCGCAGTCCATCCAATTGGCGCCCGGCGAAAGTTATGAGCTCATCGTAAAGAAAGAGGGCTACGAAACCATGCAACGCACGGTATCGGTCGCCCGAGGAGAGAATACGGTGATGCAATTGACCATGATCGAGGATGGGGGAGCCCCCGCCGAAGTGGGCGGCGTCTCGCGATGGAAGCCGGTCGGATCGGTCGTCATGGTCGGCGCCGGTGGAGTGGCCCTCTTTCAGGCCCGCGGTCATCGCAGCAAGTATCACGAGATCAAGGATACTTCGAGCACTAGGCCCATAGAAGATCGCGACGTAATGATTCGCGAAAAGAATCTGGCGAAGGGAATGGGAGCTCTCGGTGGCGCCACCCTCCTGGGGGCGGCGGCATTTACCACCTGGTGGATCGTCGGTCGGCGCAGCGAAGCAACTCGACAATTCGGGCTCACCCCTCAGCCGCACGGGTTTAGTTTCGTCGTCAGCAGTCAATTTTAATCCCTATGTCTGGCCCATCTTCACAACACCAGGGGCGGGGCTCGACGACCAGATCGTCGAAACTAAAGCCATCGTCGACACCCGATCTTGCCCGAGAGATCTGTCGAAATGTCGAAGCCCTTATCGAAAAAACGAAGGACAGCGATCCCCCCGTCGACGCCGAACAGTGGAAGCAAGCCCTGCTCGACTGCGCCACCGATCAGATGGCGCGATCGCGCGGCGTCGATTCCCCCCCCTGGAGCACCGAGGCGAGCGCCCATCCATCCCTTCGCCAGTCTGTGAGCCGGTGGCCGGAGTCGATCTGGCGTGACCCACACGCCCTCGGCTGGCTCCACGAACAATCGGCCGCCGCCGCCCGCCACGAAAGTTTCGCCGATCATGTCCATCGCGAGAAAAAACACGCCTCGTCGACGGTGACCACCCAATTATACACCCCGCGTTGGATCGCCGACGTGCTGGCCCGCGGAGCATTGCAGGTGGCGGATGATGCGGCACCGACCGTACTCGATCCGGCCGTCGGTGGCGGCCAGATGTTGCTGGCCGCGATGGACGTCCTCGTCGAACGAGCCCCCGAGGCGCCGGCTGCGCAATGGGTGCGCCCTCTGTGGGGCGTCGACCTCGACCCCGGCGCCATCGAGGCAGCCCGACGCGGTCTCGCTCTGGAGGTGGCGCGGCGAAAAGGTGTGCGCGACGAACGAGCAGAAGCCATCATCGACCGTCAACTGGTGGTCGCCGACGCCCTCAATGACGACTTCGAAGATCTCCACGACGGTCGGTGGTCCGTCGTGTTGACCAACCCGCCCTATATGGGGTGGCGCTCGATGCCCGCGTCCCTTCGACAGCGATTGGATCCACGCTTTCGGCCCTACCACCGCGATCTCTTCAGTGCCTTTATCGCCCGTTGTCACGAACTCGCCGACGGCGCAGTGGGCATCCTCGCACAACAGTCGATCTGGTATCTTCGCCGCTTTGAAAAAGCCCGCCGTCACCTCTTGGACCGGGGACATCTAGCCTATTTCGTCCACCTCGGAGCCGGTGCGTTCTGGAATCTCGATGGCGAAAAGGCGAGCGTCGCCGCCTTTGTCCAGAGCACCGATCCCGACCTCTCGAGACCCACCCGAATCTGGGATCTGCGCAATCTCTCCGGACCCGGGGAAAAACAGCGCGCCTTTGAGGAGGACCTGGGGGGATTGGCCTTCGATATAAAGAGCACCGAAGCGGTCCCGGGCCGTCCGTTATGCCACGATCTATCCGGTGCGCTGCGCCGCCTTTTCGCCGACTTACCGCCCCTCGACGAGTTTGCCACCGTCCCTGGCGGACAGAATAAAACGGGGCGAAATCGTGAGTTTGTGCGGGCCTGGAACGACGTCGACCCCGGCGACCTTCGCCGCGTCGAAGCTCTCGGCGATCGGGGCCGGAACGACGGGCGGTGGGTCTTTTATAGCAAAGGGGGTCGTTTTGCCCCCTGGTGGGGCAATTGGGATTGGGTCGTCGATTGGTCCGAAGAAGCCCGCCGGTTTTATCGGGAAAATCGCAACTCCAATCTGCTCGATGAGCGTTTCTGGTTTCGCCAGGGCATCGTCTACACCGATTTCGGGGGCAAGCGATTCAACGCCCGTTGGATGCCGCCGGGCTGCGTATTCGATATGACCGGTCCGGCGATCTTTCCCGACGAAAAGTGGTGGCCCACGTTGACGGATCGCCAGCGGATCGGCGCTGCATTGGCCATCCTCAATTCATCGCCGGCCCGCCGAATGCTTCGGGCACTAAATCCCACACTTCATTTTCAGGTTCGCAACGTGCGAGCCTTGCCGATCCCAATACTCGAAAAAGAAGAGGCCTCGGAATTGGCGAGCCATGTCTGGACGCTCATCGAAGGGGTTCGCGCATTGCACCACGGCGTCGAATCCGACCCCCTCCATCGCCCTTCAAAACGGTGCAGCGACGAGGAGCGACGACAAAAACTGCGCCACCTTTCGACGCTGGAATCCGATATCGACGCCCGCGTCTGCCGGGCCTACGGAGTACCCCGAAACCCCATTTTGCGCGGCGATATAACCCACCACCACGCCCTGTCTTAATTCATTTTTATTTACTCACCCGTACCGGCGCGATTTCTCGTCATCTGGATCATATCCCAAAACCCCTTGAGCGCCGTGACCATATTACCGCCGAGCAATCCCTTGAAGGTCCTGAAAACCGTGGGGTATTTGGCGGCATAGGGAAACCAAAACGGCTCCACGCTCATGAAGTCTCCGGAGACCATGATCGCCTTTTGGTGCATAAACGAATACAGCCCTTCGTGACCGTGATATCGTCCGAAACCGCTCTGTTTGACGCCGCCGAAGGGAAGAGCGGGATTTCCCACCGAGGTCACCAGATCGTTGACCGAGGTCTGGCCCGACTCCATGCGGCTGGCCAATTCGATACCCCGCTTTTTATCGCCGGTCCAGACGCTGCCGGTCAGGCCGTATTTGTGGTCGTTGGCCATCCGAATCGCCTCTTCGTCATCGGCGACCTTGATCACCGGTAAGACGGGACCGAAGGTCTCCTCGCGGTAGATCTCCATATCGGTGGTCACGTCCAGCACCAGGGTGGGCTCAAAGAATTGGCCCGGTCCCTCCTTGGACTTGCCACCGGCCGCAATGGTGGCTCCCTTTTCGCGGGCGTCCTCCACATGCCGCGCCACCACGCCCAATTGACCGCTGAAGGTCAGAGGACCCATATCGGAACCCTCATCGGGAGCGCCGACGCGGAGTCGGGCGACCTCTTCGCGGACCAGCTCCACGAATTCGTCGTAGATCGACTCCACCACGAAGAGACGCTCCACGGAGACACACATCTGTCCACAATTGAGAAAACCGCCCCACACCGCAGCTCGTGCCGCCCGCTCCAGATGGGCGTCCTCGCAGACGATCATGGCGTCCTTTCCACCGAGCTCCAATTCCACGGGAATCGGCTTCTCCGCCGCCGCGGCCATCACCTTTCGCCCCGTGGCCACCGATCCCGTAAAAAAGATCATATCCACGTCGGATCCGGTTAACGCCGCCCCCGTCGATCCGTCGCCCTGCAAGACCTCGACGACCCCTTTGGGAAACGACGCCTCCTCAAAGAGTTCTCGGATCAGTTCGCCGGTTATCGGCGTGACCTCCGAGGGTTTGAGCACCACCGTATTGCCCCCGATAAGCGCCGAAATCATGGGAATGACAGCGAGCTGAAAGGGGAAATTCCAGGGCGAGATAATGCCCACCACTCCCTTGGGAAAATATTCGATATAACTTGTTTTTCCGGGAAATAGCAGTTGCGGCATCAGGCGCCTTCGCTTGAGAGCCTTCGGCGCCTCCTTTTCATAATAATCGATAAAAAGGGGAATGCTCATCAACTCCGTCATCAGGGAGTCGACCAAGGGCTTTCCCGTGTCTTCGCTGATCTGCTGGGCGTAGCGCTCACCTTCGCGCCGAATGATCTCGCGGATCCTGTCGAAATACGAAAAACGCTGATCCAATGACAAGTCGCGCCAACGTGGTGCGGCTTCCCGAGCGCGAGCGACCGCCGCCTCCACATCGGAGGCCGTGCTGATCTCGTAGGTCCCCAATTTGCGTCCATCGACGGGGCTGAATTTATCGAATGTCTCTCGCGAATCGTCTGTAACCGTGGCCTGCACCGTCATCATACTCTCCCGTATTTTGTATTCTGTTCTGTCGTCTACATCGGTCCCGAACAAAGTCCTTGTCACCTCACTCGACGCCCCTCAAAATCGCAGCAAAATCACCGCGATCAACACGATGACCGCAAATATCGCCAAAAATACCCACAGTGAAAGCCGCGATCGCGCCGGAGGCTCGACCTCTTCGAGGCGGCGCATATTCTGCTCCAGCCGGTGCTCCGGATACTCGAGTTCGGGAATCGTATACCGCAATTCATCGATATCTTCGTCGAATTCGACGCCGATATGTCCCGCGGCATCAAAGTCGTTGAGGATGCTCTGGATACGGGCCCGCGACATCTTCGCCCGACTGGTCAGATAACTCAGATCCACCGTCGATTCGTCGGCTCCGGCCAGAATATGCAAGATCTCGTGCTGTCGACGCACCGTGGAAACCCAATCGGAATCCCCCTTGAGCAACGCCACAGCACGCAGAAAACCGGTGGCGTCGTCGATGAATTCCTCGTCGCCGATCTCGGGACCATCGCTGGTGAACCGACCGACATCGGTGATCTCGTACGCCGTCAGATCTCCGATCTCGATGCGCTCCACACCTTCGAGCTCCTCCAGCGCCTCGAAGACCCGAGCCACACTGTCGACATCGACCGGAACGTAGGTCGTCGCCGCCAGCACACTGGTACGCCCACCGTGACGCCGGGACAACTCCCCGGCCACTTCCGAAATGACCTCGATTCCCTCCGGCGTCGATCGCAATCGCTGACTGTCGCTCATATTCCTGTCCGTCGCCGCTGCATTTCTTCGGTCGCCGACTTCTGCCGGAAGGCTTTCACGGCAGCCCATCTGTGGCAAGCCAAGCGACTGCGACCTCTGTGATCATCGGTCGTCGGTTGAGTTCACCACCACCAACCTCGGGCGCTTCATCGAAGCCCGTGCTCTCCTCACCCGGCGGGGGAGCAGACTCAAGATGTCGATGACGGTACGGGGGATTCGGAGCAACAACCGCCAACAATCTATTTTTGATGCGCCACAAAACAACCACTTCCAACGCCACAATAAGCTATAATGGCCACCGATGTCACCTGCAGGTTGCCCCTACCACGGCAGTCGCGATAGTCTCGAAGTGCCTGTCTGAGAACTCTTTACCGAGGTTAGCACCGCAAACCGAAGAATCATTGGCGACGAGACGACGGTGAAATCGGCCGTTATCTGCGCCTGAAGGTATTTTCAGACCGGTTCTACTCAATATGACTGCAACAAAAAACCAGACCATGAGCCTTCGAGTCTTACTTGCAGAAGACAGCACGATCTTCGTCAATGTGCTCGTCGAAATATTACAGGCGGAGGCGGGCCTGGAGATCGTAGCCATCGCTGACAATGGAGCCGATGCCGTAGAATACTGCGCAACCCACCGGCCCGATATCGTGTTGATGGACATTCATATGCCGCGTCTTGACGGTCTATCGGCCACCGAGCAGATCATGGCTCAATGCCCGACGCCGATCCTGGTTATCACCTCCGATCCCCACCGAGGGGGCGTCGATCTTTCGTTTCGAGCACTTTCGGCTGGAGCCCTGGATCTGATGGCCAAACCGGACTCATTGCCCTTTCCGGAGGCCGATCGGGAGCGCCTGCTGCGCAAGATCCGTCTTCTGTCTCAAATTCCGGTGGTCCGCCATATCCGGGCTCGCGACCGCAATCCCACGCCGGCCCCTGAAAAGCGACGAGTGACGGCCGCTCCCGCCGATGCTCCGGCCACGGGCCACGCTGTTATCGGCATCGTCGCTTCCACCGGCGGTCCCCGGGCCCTGGCCAATATTTGTACCCGACTTCCCGAAGACTTTCCCGCCACGGTGGCGATCGTTCAGCATATTACTCATGGCTTTTCGCGACATCTGGCCCGATGGCTCGACAAGCACTCGGCGCTGGAGGTCTACGAAGCCAGCGATGGTGATCCCATCCTGCCGGGGCATATCGTCATCGCTCCCACCGAATATCACCTCGTCATCGACGAGGAGCGAAAATTTGCCGTGCGCGACGGTCCCCCCATTGGGGGACATCGCCCCAGTGGCGACCGACTGCTGATGAGCCTGGCTCGTCATGGCTCGCCGCGTGCCATCGGTCTCGTGCTGAGCGGCATGGGAGACGACGGCGCCGCCGGGCTGACCGCCCTCGTCCAATCGGGCTGCCCCACCCTGGCACAGGACGAGGCCACCTCTGTGGTCTACGGAATGCCCCGCGCCGCCCGCACTCGAGGCATCGTCAAACACAGTCTCCCGGACACTGAGATCGCCGATGCCCTGGTGCGTCTCGTCGACGAGATGTCCTCTTCTTCTGACAAGCCTCGATGATGACTACTCCTTATTCTTCCCAGAAGGTCATCTCGTTGGCCTGCGACCTGTTATTGGAGTGGACCGGCTTCTCGCTGCGCGAAACGGCTCCACAGCGCATCGCCGAGACCTTTGGCCGCCGCGCTCAACGCCTGGGCTACGACGATCCCATGGCCTATCTCAATGCCCTGCGCGATCTCCCTCCCACCGCCGACGAGCCGCAGCAGATCGTCAATTTGATCACCAATGGCCTGACCGCCTTTTGGCGCGACACTCCTCAGTTATCGGCTCTTCGCTCCGTATTGCGCCATTTGCATGCCCCGAACACCCTGGAGCCCATTTATATCTGGTGTGCCGGTGTCTCCACCGGTGAGGAGGCCTATACGGTGGCCATGATCGCCGATGAGGAATCGATCCCCATCGAAGTTTTGGGCACCGACGTCAACACCGACTTTCTCGAGACCGCCAGGCGCGGCATCTACGCCGACTGGAGCCTTCGACGCCTCGATCCTTCGCGCCACCACAAATATTTGAGTGCCGTCGACGGCGATCACTGGCGTGTCGATCATTCGGCATTCAACGACATTCGCTTTGCCCACCACAACCTGCTCAATGCGCCGCCCTCCTCGCGTCACCCCGATCAGCGCTGGGATATCGTATTGTGCCGCAACGTACTCATCTACTTTTCCGACAATGCCACCACCACCGCCCTATGCCATATGGCCGATGCACTGAGTGAACAGGGCTATTTGATCTTCGGCTCCTCCGAGCAGATCTATCCCGAGGACCTGGGCGACAATGCTCCACAGCTTCGGCCCATCCGTCAGGGTGGGGGGTTTTTGTACCGTCCCGGGCGCAGCCGAACCGGCCAGACCATCGAACCCGGTCGCTGGGTTCGCGAAAACGACGCCCCCCTGCCTCATATCGAGCAACCCATCGATCTGGGAAGCCTGGAGGAGACCACCAGCGATGTGCGGGACAACAACACCGTACTGACCCTGTTGGACACCGCCGCTGAACACCTCGGAGACGGAGAGTTGGAGCTCGCGCTGGCCTGTCTGGAGGCCGCGTTGGGTTACGATCCCTTTCAGGTCGAATGCCATTGTTTGATGGGCACCGTATTGCGCTCGTTGGGGGCCTCCCAACAAGCAATTGAGGCCTTTCAAAAGGCGTTATTTTTGCATCCCGACCACTGGTTTGCCGCTCATCACACCGCTACAATTCACCGCACTACAGGAGATTTAGACGCCGCGCGAAGAGCCTTTCGTCGCACTCTCGATAGCCTTGATATCTCCGACGATCCCCTCGATACCACCCACGTATTAAAAGACGTCATCGGCTCCCTGGCCCGCGTCCGGCTGCAGGCCCGCCGACAGGCCGAGGCCTTTTTGCGCCAATACGGTCCGATATCCTGAACAGCACTGACCTGGGAGCCCGTATTTTTTTTCCTTCGGGAATGAACCCCGCACGTTGACGGTTTTTCCTCATGCCTCGTCCAAGAGGCTGGGAAGGTCCCGGTTGGGTCCACTCAAACCAACGAAGGCCTTCCCGAGCATGACTCCTCCTTTCGACCAGAGCGTCCCGTCGTGATGACGGGGCGTTTTGGTTTTTTTAACAGCGCCTCACCGGAGCTGGACAAGCCCTGCTGGTAAACCCACAATCGCCGCTCGATGCCCTGTGGACGATTGTAGCCAACGAGTCACACAACAATAGTTGGAGCCAGTATCATGGATGATCTCGTCGAATCCCTTGTCGCATCCGGTGATGCAGCGCAAACGCTCGATTCCTCAGAAATTCGCCAGGCGTTGCTCGACGAGACCTACGGTCCGTCCATTGCGGCGTTTCTCATCGAGTCTCCACAGCGACGACGCCCGGTGGCTTCCGTCTTCCATGATTTTCCCGCTCCCTCATCGCCTCATGCTCCCTGGTGGGTGGCCGTCGCATCGACTCTCGAGATCGACGCCATCGACGAGCAGATCGACGCCTGGCTCGCCGATTCCCAACGGGCACCGGCAGCGATCGAGGCATTGTTGCGAGCCCAGACCGATTGGTATCATCCGGCGATCGCCGATCACGTCCTGGATTCCAAATCCCAATTTGGCGCCATCTGGCTTCTGGCCCGCTCGGCGCCGGATGAATTGGAGGACGTCTTGGCCGGCATCGACGACGCCGATCACCTGGCGAAATTGCTGCGTATCGCCGCCCTCTCAGCCGGCCCACAATGGTTCGATATTCTGGTGGAATGGAGACAACAATTATTGGATTCACTCTCCAATGGCGCCCGTCATCTTCTGGACGGCGCGATCGCCGGCGTCGATCCCCATCGCTATGCCCGCCGCGTTTTGGGCGGCGAACTCGATGCTGGCTGGCTCGCCGACGACCGTACGGTGGCCGATTTCATCACCGCTCACGGCACGAGCGAATGGGTCATCCCACTGGCGATCTTCCGGGATATTCGCGACCTCGCGGCATTTGAGACCTGTGCTTCTTTCGCCACTGCTGCCCCATTGACCGAGCCCTTCGACGCTATCGACGAACAGCGGCTTCACCCCGACGAAGCTTCGCAATGGATCGGCGACGATCCCCGGCGCGTCGCATACCCACTCGCCATCGCCGAAGACGAGGAAATGGCCGAGCGCCTCGTCGCCTCCACGCTCCACCAGACTCTGCTACAACGGGGCATCGACCCACCGGCGATCTCCGGACTTCCCTTTAGCGGCCACACGCCGGATCCGGCGAATCTGGAAGCGCTCATCGAACCACTACTAGCTTCCACAGATGACGGACCGGCACAGCGCGTCGCCCGGCTATTCAGTCTGACCCAATTGGTCACTCTGGCGCGCAACGGCAAATTGCCCCGGGCCACGGTGCGCACCATCGTGGCTCGTTTTGCGGAGGGAAACGACGGAGCAAAGCGACTTCTTTCTGCTTTCGACGACGATCAGTCCATCGGTCGATTCGGCGACTGGGGATGCCGCGGTCTCGAGACGGCGATGTGGCAGATGCAACGCCCACCAGCCGAAGCGATTGGTCCCCTGGCCCGCCAATGGTTTTTCGGCCCACCGGAGCGCATTCCCGTAGCTCGCGCGGCCTTAGCGACTCTTTTGCCCGCCTCCTGAATCGAGCCGGTGGCCCTTGGACCTACGATCTTTGTCTGAATTGCCTATATTTGCATTGCAGCAATCAGTTGTCCGCGGCGCCCCCGTCGCTCCCCCGCAGAGGTATGTTATGACCCAGGATTACAGTGCCGAATTCATCAACGAGATGCGAGAGGAACTCGAGTCTCGACGTGCCGACCTCGTCAACCGAAGCCGCATCGCCCGAACCGATATGCGCAAACGAGATATGACCCCGGGCGACTCCATCGACGAATCAACGGACGAACAGGGCACCTCCACCGAGATGCACTTAAAAGACCGAGAGCGCAATCTACTGGCCCAGATCAACGAGGCCCTCGGCCGTATCACCGACGGCGACTACGGCTATTGCGAGGAATGCGGCGAGCCCATCGGTGAGGGCCGGCTACGCGTGCGTCCCATGACCACCCTGTGCATCGACGACAAAGAAGAGCAGGAGCGAAAACAGCGGCGCCATCACACCAAGGGAAATGGCATGTTTTCTCCCACCAACAAAATGTAAAATACCCGACATGGACTCAACCGGCGTCCGGCTCGCCCCAGCGTCCTTCATAAAAGATATTATTGGACTCAAAGCCGATATTCTCGTACAGCCGCACCGCCGGTTTATTCTCCTTGCCGACGTTGAGCGCCAACAGCGACACCTGCTCAAACAACTCCTCCACCAACCGCGCCGTCACCGCCGTCGCCAATCCCTGGCCCCGGTACTCGGAGTGAGTCACCAGATTGCCGATGACCGCCACATCGTAGTCCTCGCTCAACACATGGACCCCTCCCATGCTCACCAGGCGATCGTCGTCGTTTCGAATCCCGAAATAATAGCCCGTTTCCAATTGATAGGGTTCGAAAAAATTGTCCGGATAATGCTCGTACAACTCCATGATCGCCGCCGTATCGCGGTGTCCCAACCGCTCCACCCGGTCGTCCTGCGAGACGGGCTCAAAGTCTTCGCGCTCCAGCCCCATCCGAATCATCGCCTCCGCTCCCTCCGTGGGATACACCTGCTGTAGCGCCGGCATCTGCTCTTCCTGAACATGGAAGTGAAATCGATCGGGCACCACGGAGCGACTCTCCTCCAGGAATGTTTTCAACCCCTCACCGTTACCGCTCATGATGACAACGGGCAGGCTCAGTCCGATATAGACCAACATAACATTGCGCAGAGTTCCATCGTCTTGGCGCGAACCATACCACTTGCAAAATTGATAATATGCCGGATCGAGATCCCCTAGAAGATATGCATTGGCCAACCGATCCTTGATCAAAAATTCGCGCAACTCCTCGCGGTCGGTCAGCTTTTCGACGGGCATATTTTCTCCTCAAGGCTTCCGGGGCGTGGGGCGATCGTTTGCGCATTCCTGCGTTGATGGCAGACGCGGTACATCATTATCGGCAATTCTTCAACGACGTCCCCGTACTGTGTCACCGAATGGACCGCGTCGACCTGTCTTGGAAACCACTTTTTAGTGTAGTCCCAACCGGCGATTTTGGCAATCCGCACCGGTGGTTGCTTTATTCCAATGTGGGTAC
>SKPJ01000059.1 GCA_007119595.1 Myxococcales bacterium | reverse complement strand
CGTAGACCTGTGCATGACATTCATTGCTGTATGTCTCGCCGTCGACGCCGCATACCGGATCCCAGTTGGTGTCACAGCTCTCATTGCATTCTCCCTCGTAGGCTACATCGACACCTCCGAAGAGCTGCGCATGGCACTCCGTTGAATAGGTCTTGTCGTCGACGCCACACACCGGATCCCATTCGTCGTCACAACTACAATCGCCGGGGAATAAGATTTCGACATCGGCACACTCTGCATGGCACTCATTTGAATAAGTCTCGCCGTCGGCTCCACACACCGGCGCGTAGATTTCTGGACAAATGCAACCCTGGTCGCACTCGCCGTCGTAGGCGATATCGACGCCGGCAACATCGGCATCACATTCGCTGCCGTAGGTCTCGCCGTCGACGCCGCATACTGGCTCCCAGATGTCGGGACATCCTATATCCATCTTGCATTCACCCTCATATTCCACTTCGACCCCGGCGCAACCGGCGACACAGGAGTTGCCATATGTCTCTCCGTCGACTCCGCACACCGGCGCGTATTCACCGGTGCAGACGCAATCACTGTTCTGCAGATCCTGGTCATTATCCTGGTTTTGCGAGTCTTGATTATTTTCTTCGCCGTTGTTCTCGTCGATCGACCAGCCCTGCTCGTCCGATTCTGAGGAATCGTCGGACGAGTCGGAATCGAGCAGCCCGCAACCAGCGGTGAACAGTGCAGACATGATTAATACAACCCCGAAACTACAAGCGCTGCGAGTGATCTGAGACATGGTTTCTCCTGTGAGGAGTGATTGTGCTATTTAGCGTGGACGTAATAGGCTCTGGTACGTGTTCTCAGCAAGTTCTGTATTAACCCAATGCATATTGCATGCCGCCCCCGTTGGAGGTGGATAAGAGGGGGTTGGGGCTGGTTTTCTGATTCAATTCATCAAATTTTCGTCACAGTCGACAAAATTTTCGGGACTTCAACGCCGCCATTGGCCGAAACCAACGATTCTAATCGGAATCAAAACCATTTGAGGTAATGATGAGTGACAGTGAACTCTACAAGGCCGTCTTCGAGGGAAATCGCAAATGGGTAAAGGAGCGCAACGCCGACGATCCCGGCTTTTTCGAAAAACTGGCCGCCGAACAACACCCTGAATTCCTCTTTATCGGATGTTCTGATAGTCGGGTGCCGGCAAGTGCCATCATGGCCGTCGAGCCCGGTTCCGTATTCGTACACCGAAATATCGCCAATATTGTCGTCAACACCGACCATAACGCCCTGTCCACCATCCACTATGCTGTCGACCATCTAGAGGTCGATCACGTCGTCGTATGTGGGCACTACGGATGTGGTGGTATCAAGGCGGCCATGCAGCCCCGCGACCTGGGACTGCTCAATGGTTGGCTGCGAGAGATTCGTGATGTCTATCGCCTCCACCAGCGCGAACTCGATGCCATCGAGGATACCGTCGAGCGACGACGCCGATTGGTCGAACTCAACGTCCACGAGCAGTGTCGAAATGTTATCAAGACCGCCGTGGTACAGCGCAATTATCTGGCTCGCAAAAAGCCGCAGGTGCACGGCTGGGTCTACGATTTATCCACGGGATTACTCGAAGATCTGGAATTCCCCTTTTACGATCAACTCTCTAAGGTGCGCGAGATCTATCGGCTTACCCCGGAGCCCAGAAAGGATCTCGATCTGTCGCAGGACTGAGCGGTGATGCCCCCGGCTCTGCCCTGTCTCAGTGCGACAATAAGATGAGGGATCAGATGAATATTACTCTGCGCCAGATGGAATATATCGTCGCCGTCGCCGAGCATCGACACTTCGGTCGGGCCGCGGAGTCATGTCACGTCAGCCAACCGGCGCTGAGCCGTCAGGTCAAACGAGCAGAGGAGGTCTTCGAGACGCCCTTCTTCGAGCGCACTTCTCAAGGCACGGTGCTGACACCGGCCGGTAAGGAGTTCGTCGAGGGAGCACGGGCGATCCTCAGCCGCACAAGTCAATTGCTTGCCCGCATCGAGTCCATCGGTGGCGAACTCGGCGGTCCAATGGAGTTGGGGGTTATCCCGACGGTGGCGCCCTACTTTCTTCCCGGTGTCTTGGGCAAACTCCATCAGCAACATCGGGAACTGCGATTGACCATCGTCGAGGACGAGACCAGCCGTCTCATCGATCAGCTCGAGGGGGCCACTCTGGACGTAGCCCTGATGGCCACTCCGGTGGACACCGCGCAGATGCACGTCATGCCGCTCGCCCAGGATCCCTTCGTCGCCGTCTTTCACACCGACCATCCCCTCGCCATCGAAGATTCGGTGATTGCTCAGGAGTTGTCGAATCATCCCCTCTTGCTGCTCGAAGAGGGGCATTGTTTCCGCGACCATGCACTGGAATTTTGTACCGCTGCCGGTGCCATCGATGAGGCCGATACCCGATCGGCGAGTCTCTCCACGTTACTGGGCCTCGTGGAACTCGGAAGGGGGGTCACGATTCTCCCCACCCTGGCCGTGGCCCGCGAGTTGCCGGGACGTCCACAACTGGTGGCCCGTCCGCTGGACGACACGGCCCATTGCCGCACGCTCAGCCTCGTCTGGCGTTCCACCTCCCCTCGTGATGAGCTCTTCTCCGAGTTGGGCCAGATTTTTGCAGCCCATACGGAGACCATCAATCGTGAACTCGACGATCTGGGATACGACTCACTTCCACGGCTGACGCAGTTGTTGAATTGATGGTGTCCATCAATAAAAACGCTTCACCCCCCGGGGGCCGTCCACCTGGTACCCGGACCTGCACTTATAATCCTCGTCCAGTAATTCGTTGAGGCGCTGCATCAGCCGGTCGGTGACCTCCTGAAAGGCCTCGTCGCATTGGATCTGGTCGTCGGGATGAAAGGGCCGAAAACCCTCGCTCACCAGGCTCCTATTGACGTCGAATCGTTCGCCGAATCGAAGCCGAAATTCACCGCCCCAGGTCAGTGGTGTGTTCCCTGCGAAGGCCTCACGGGTTCCGCTGATCCCGACGGGAACGATCGGTAAGTTTAATGCGAGAGCAGCATGAATAATCCCCGTATGCCCCGGCCCCATTCGTTTGGAAACTGCTCCCTCGGGATAAATATGCATGTGGTATCCCTGCTCACTGCAGGTTCGTGCGTGGTCCAGA
Source organism: Myxococcales bacterium (assembly GCA_007119595.1). Taxonomy (GTDB): domain Bacteria; phylum Myxococcota_A; class Bradymonadia; order Bradymonadales; family Bradymonadaceae; genus SLJM01. The sequence goes on along the minus strand of SKPJ01000059.1, from coordinate 2,983 downwards.
CACACCTTCATCATCTCAAAGAATAAATCGACCATCGCCTCGCGATAGCTCGACTGCTTCGGGTCGAATTTGCGCCCCAGCATATCGCGCGGTGTGGATTGGATACGCTCATAGGGCCGCCCCGCGGGCAAACGATGGCAATAGTCGATATGGTCTCGAAGGTGTCGATATTCGTCGCTGGTCGGCGGGCACCCCATCAATCGCCGGAAATCGGCGGCGATCAAATACCCCTTGGAGACGAGCGGGATATTGCTCCCGATGGTGCGCATCAACACTCGATTTAGCCGCTGCTTGTACATCCGTGCTTTGACCCATCCCACCATCTGCTGCCCCGCCTTGAGGACTTCAATCCAAAGCGGCAAAAAATCCAGCACGTGGGTGTGGTTCGTGGCAAAAATGACGGGATATTCGAAGGTCTTAAACCCCTCTACCCGCCGCGGTGTCGCAGCACCCGCCCACTGGCCGAACTTGGCCAGATTGAGCACTGCCTGCTGCGGAATCGGTCGCGCCAGCGGACGATGAGTCCGCAAAAACTCAATATCTACTTCCATCTCGGTGCCTCCCGTGGAGTAAGGTTTTGCAGACCATCCAAAAGTGCCACCGAAACACAGACCGCCAAGGGTTTCTCAGCTCACACATCCGACAACACACCGGAACCATCGCTGCTCGGAAGGTCGCTCCCCAACCTGATTGCTGACTCAAACTCAAAACGGGTTTCCCCGAAACCGAGGAAACCCGTTTGAACAAAAACTCCGGAGGTCGGACTCGAACCGACGACTAAGCGGTTAACAGCCGCTTTCTCCGCCTTTTCACCAGTTGACGTCATTTCACACCAACCCCGCAAAACCCGCACTATAATTGACGATTAACGTGGTTGTCTCTACCCTCCACTTCACAGCGCCTTTCACCAGACTGGTCACTATATGGTCACTGTTGGTCACTTTATGGTCACTGTAAACGGCAAAGCGGGTTCCAAAAAATGAAGCTGACAAAACGTCGCATCGAGTCCCTCAAATTCGATCCGGAGGGACCGGCACAACAGATCGAATGGGACGACCGGATGCAAAACTTCGGTGTCCGCCTCTACAAGTCCGGCACCAAATCCTTCGTGATTCGATACCGCAACGAACGCGGCAAGCGTCGGTACATGACCATTGGAAAATTCGGTGTACTGACACTGCGACAGGCGCGGACGCTGGCCCGGCAAGAGCTCGCCGCAGCCGCAGTTGGTGAAGACCCCGCCGAACAGCAAAAGCGCGCCCGAAATGCGGAAACCGTCGCCGATCTCGTCGATACATTCATTCAAACGTACTCGAAGCCCCGCAAGAAGACGTGGAAAAGCGACGAGAGCCGGTTGGAGCGCGTCAAAAAAGCGGGGGGAGACAAACCACCTGCCGATGTAACTCACAGTGACGTGGACGCCCTCCACCGCGAAATGAGTGATACGCCATACCGGGCCAACCGGACGTTGGAGAATATCAAGACCATGTTCAACTTCGCCGTCGACCGCGGCCTTGTTCCCCGCGACCACCGAAACCCGGCGACGAACGTAAAGAAGTACCACGAGAAAAGCCGAGATCGGTGGGTGCATGAAGACGAAATGCCCGCCCTACTCCAGTCCATCGAAGATGAGAGCGATCCTTATATGCGGGCAGTGTTCTGGACACTCATTCTCACCGGCGCCCGCCGCTCCGAGGTGCTCGGCGCCCAATGGAAACATATCGACCTAGAGCGCCGGACGTTTTACATCCCGGAGACGAAGAACGGCGAAGATCACACCGTCCCCATGTGCGCACCATTGATCCGTATCCTCGACAAGCTGGAGCGCCTGGAGGGAAACCCATTCGTCTTCTGTGGACACGTCAAAGGCCAGTCGCTCGTGAACATCGACAAGGCCTGGTATCGCATTCGAGAGCGTGCGGACCTCGAAGACGTGCGCATTCATGACCTGCGGAGAACATGCGCGGCATGGCTCGCCACCGCCGGGTGCTCCGAGTTGGTCATCAAGCGGCTACTCAACCACAGCGTCCAGGGAGTCACCGCCATCTATGCGCGGGTGGGGCCGAAAGCTGTGCGCAAGGCCGTCGACGAATACGGACGCAAGATCATGGGCGCATGGCACGAGGTAAACGATGCCGCTCCGTGGGAGAAGACCGATAACGATGGGGCCGACAATGTGATCGACTTCGCCAGCGCGATGGGAGAGCAATGACGCGACCGTGGCGCACCGTCTGCGGGCTGCCGGCATTGCGCCGAAAGGAAGACGACGAGGAAGACGACAGAGTAGGTGTTCCGGTTGCCTTCCGACTCGTGGAATGTAATTTATTTACGTCGCGTTTGAGACACTGGATGGTATCTGATGGCTCGCAATAGCAAGATCCCGAATCTACTCAAGAGGGTCCGCGAATGCGTGGAGGCGGGCCGGTATCGGATTACCATCCACGCCGATCAGCGCATGTCTGAACGCAATGTGACGCTTCCGGAGGTGTTGTACGTGCTCAAAGCCGGCTGGCATGAGAAGCGCAAAGACCGATACGAAGAGTCGTTCGAGTCCTGGAACTACGCAATTCGCAGTCAAACCATCGACGATCGTTCACTTCGAGCCGTCGTGGCGTTTGACGCAACCGAACAGGTTGTCCTGATCACGGTGATCGATCTCGACCAGGACGACTGACCGCAGCGGAGGCAACTATGCAACGACGTAAAGACAAGATTGTTATCCAAAGCCTGGGCTTTCCGGTCGTGTTGCGTAACGTTCCGATGCGGAAGTTTCGAGGCGAATGGGAACCGGATATCGACTGGAACGCGCTCCAGCACGTCGTGTTGTTGGTCCTGGCTCACAAGCCGGTGTCACTGACCGGAAACGAAGTTCGTTTCGTGCGGCAGTTTCTCGAAATGACGCTCAAAGAATTTGCGAACGCCTGTGGCCTTAAATCACACCAGTCCGTCATGAACTGGGAGCGAAAAGGCGACGAGCCGACCG
>SKPJ01000491.1 GCA_007119595.1 Myxococcales bacterium | reverse complement strand
GTAATCGCTGGGACCATCGACGGTGGCACGTAGCTGGGCGCCGTCGGGAAGCCCGGATGCGCTCAGCTCGAGTTCGCCGGGAGAATCTTGATAGGTGATTTGAACGTCGGTGGTCGCATTGCTGAGCACGTCGCGAGTCTGGGCAGCGGCGGTGTAGGTCGTGGAGTTTTCATCCACCGGTTGTGGGTCGATGGTATAGCTACCGGGCGAAAGATCGGAGATAATCTGTGATCCGTCGAGTTCGGCGACCGTCTCTCCCTGTTCGTCGCGAACTACAATATCGGCATCGGCGGTGCTGAGACCGGAGACGATGACATTGAGGGTTCCCGTGGCCTCTTCGTAGGTGATCGTCGTCGGGTCGTTGTCGCCGCTTGCAACATCCACAGTTTGCGCCGAAGCATCGTAGGTCACCTGTCCATTCGGTCCGATGACGCTATTCGGTGTTACGTCATAGCTATCGGGCGTCAGATCATCGAAGGAGGTGGTCTCGGTGAGCGTCGTATCCAGATCGCCACCGGTGACGTCGACATCGGCGTCTGTTCCGTCGGGAAGTCCTTCGATTTGGACCTCCCATAGGGCCTCCACCAATTCGTAGACCACGTCCACTTCGGTGGTCTCGTCCTCACTGATGACGACATCGATGCTGATGCTCGATTCGCGGGGTGTATACACCGCCAGGCCTTGCTCGGCATCGTGTACTTCCAGGGTGTACGCGCCGGGCTCCACATCCATCTCTGCGCTCTGCGGCACGTCGGTGGCACTGCCCGTGCCATCGACCAATTCCATCGAATGGTCCACTCCGGCGTCGAGTCCGGAGACATTGACCACCAGCGTTCCTCCCTCGGCGGGGGGCTCATCGAATTCGTACTCCACGGTGGCTTCCGTGGTGACATCGGCGACAATGGTGACGTCCACCGGCGAGGCGTAATACACCAGACCACCGTCTTCGACGTCCGATGGCTCAATTGTGTAGTCCCCGACCTCCAGATCGTTGAGCTCGCCGCTTTGCGGCAAATCGAAGGACCCGTCGTCGCCGACGACCTCGATATCATGATCCACTCCAGCGGGTAGCCCCTCCACGTCGACGTGCAGATCGCCAAACTCCACTTCCTCGGGCACCAACTCGTACTCCACGGTGGCCTCGGCGACGTCGTCCTCGGGAACGGTGACGTCAATACTCGATGCGCGATAGAGATCGTCGCCGTCGGCGACATCGGCGGGTTCAATGGTATAATTGCCCGGCATGAGATCTGTGAGCACACCGTCCTGGGGAAGATCTAACGACTCGTCGTCGCCGACGACCGCGATCTCGTGGTCCACTCCACCTGGGAGCCCCACCACATCGACGTGTAGATCGCCGGTCAACACCGGTTCGTCGGGCACCAATTCGTACTCCACGGTCACCGTCACCTCGTCGCCCTCCTCCAGACTTTGCTCGATGACAGTGTTGGCGGGACGATAGCGATCGTCGCCGTCAAAAACCTCGTCGGCCGTGATCGTATATTCGCCGGGTTCCAGCTCTTCGAGCACCTCAGAACCCGTCAATTCAGCGACGATATCGTTCCCTTCGGCGACCGTAATGTCGGCGTCGACGCCGTCGGGAAGTCCCTCGACTTCCACGGTCAACACCGCGGGGTCGGTATCGGGGTCGGGGTCGGGGTCGGGGTCATCGCCATCGGCTGTGCAATTCAATGCCACATCGACGGTGGCCTCTTGGAGGCTCGGGTCGTTGCTGGTGAGCAACAACTCCGTATTGTAGTCGGCGTCTTCGTCGGTCTCGGGGCAGGTCGCCACGAGCTGGACGTCGAATACCTCGTCCACATCGACGACCAACATGTCGATGTCGAGATTGAGCTCCAACCACTCCGCTTGTTCATCGAGGTGAAATTCGACCTCCAAGATGTCATCGCCCTCATTGGCGATCGACAATAACTCGTCGGCCGTCTCCCCGACTTCAGCGCTCATCTCCACCGATTCGGCCACCACCAACACTGGAAGATCTTCGGTTTCAATGGGATCTGCTTCCCCTTCTGAACACCCGATCGCCAACAGAGCCATAAGCCCTAGAATCCAACTATTTCGGAATCTTCCGATATTCATCACATGACCTCTTTAAAACCGATGAAAAATTTGAACGGACTGCAATACGACATCGCCAATATACCGGCGTTTGCTGCGTATCCGACCGCCCCTTTCGACTTTTGGGTATCGACGAAGGTCCCCGACACCATCGCGATGGATGTCGCCTGATGGCCGCACTGATAAAGCTTCCTTGCGAAAACTCCCGTAGCGCTCGTCATCGCCGATAACGATACTTTATATCAGGTTACATAGCGGGAGCTCTGGTGAGCGTCAACGATCTTCGAACTCCGGAGCCGACGACAGATGGTCAGGTGATTTTCGAACTACTTCTTCGCACCCTTTGAAAACCAGAGCACTTCCCCCACCGGCGCTGTACCGCTATACTCCCGCCGAATGCCGTCATCCCACTGTTCCTTGCCGTTTTTTTGAGGAGATTCATCATGCATCGGTTTTGTCGAATATCCGTTTTCCTGGCCGCCGCTATTGCCATCATATTTGTCGGCTGTAGCGATGATGACCCGGTCGACGAACCGGATGCTGGCATCGGTGACGTCGAGGAGCACAATATCGACGAGCCCGACGCCGATGATCCGGAGCCCGATGCCGACGAGCCGGAGCCCGACGCCGACGAGCCCGACCCCGACGCCGATGAGGAACCGGACGTGCCCGTCCCGGAGCATCCCGACGAGCGTACCCAGGATTGCGATCCGCTCCACGAGGGGTATTGCACCATGCCCTGGCCGTCGAACCTGTATCTGGAGGCCGACGACTCGCGCGCCACCGGCTATACCCTGGACTTCGGTGAAACCTCTCTTCCCCGCAGCAACCGCGACAGCCGGCATATCGAACCCGATACCTATCGCCAACTCGACGGCTACGGGTTGGGCACCCCGGTTATCACCCTATTTCCCGGCGTCGATCTCTCCAACATGCCCGCCGAGGACTCCATCGGTGACTCCATCGAATCCGATGCGTTGGACGCATTTTATTTTGAGGTCACCGATGACGGTTTGGAGCCCGTTCCCTTCTGGGCCGAGCTCGATATCCACGCCGAATCGGAAGACGAACAGGTGCTCTATCTTCGTCCGGCGGTCATACTCGAGGAAGACACCCGGTATATCGTCGGATTTCGCAACCTCTCCGATACCGACGGCGAGCCCTTTGAGACCAGCGACGCCTTCGATCAATACCGCTCCGGTGACGCGGTCTACGACGAGGAGTTGGCCTGGCGCCAGGAGCGCTTCGACGACATCTTTGAGCGCCTTGAAAGCGCCGGCGTCGATCGCGACGAGCTGACTCTTGCCTGGGATTTTCATACCGGCAGCAGCGATGGACTTCACTCTGATTTACTCCACGTCGTCGAGGAGGGAATGGAAGCGGCCGGCGAAGAGGGCATCCAGATTACGCTCACCGATGTCACCGCCCATTCGGAAGCCGAACATCCCCATATCGCCTATGAAATCGAGGGCACGTTTCGAGTTCCCCATTTTCTCGAGCGATCCGAGCGCACCCCTGCCGAAGCCTATTTATTTTACCGTGACCAGGACGGACAGCCGGCGATCAACGACTGGCGAGAGGCCGACTTCTGGCTGCAAATTCCCCACTCCGCCGTCGACGGTACGCCCCATGGACTCGTCAAATACGGGCATGGAATGCTCGGAAGCGGCAGCCAGGTCAGCGGAAGCTTCAATCAAAAAATCGCCAATGAAAACGAGTTGATCTATTACGCCGCTGATTTTGTGGGCTTTTCGCATGCCGACGTCATGCAGGCACTGCAGGCCCTTCCCCAACCCACCTATTTCGAGGAATTGGCCGACCGCATGCACCAGGGGGTGTTGGAATATGTACTCTTGACTCAGGCCATGCTGGAGGGACTCGAAGATCTCCCCGACGATGCCATGATCAATGATGACGATCTAAGCCTGTCCGTCGATGAAGACCGGGTCTATTATACCGGCATCTCCCAGGGCGGCATCTACGGGGTTACCGCCCTCGCCGTCGATCCGATCATCGAACGGGGTCACCTCGGCGTGCCGGGCCACAACTACGCCATGCTCATGGAGCGATCCACCAACTTCTACGGCTCCGATGGCGGGGAACCGGGCTATATCGACGCCATGGCCCTTGGCTATCCCGATCGCGTCGACCAGAGCATGGTGCTTCCGATCATCCAGCTCCTCTGGGATAAGATCGACCCCATCAGTTATCTGCGCCGACTCACCCATGAGCCCTTCGATCCGGACATGCCCAAATACGGCCTCTTCGCCACCGCCAAGGGAGACTACCAGGTCGCCGTCATCACCAAAGAGATCACCGCTCGAAGCAATATCGACATCCCGATACTCGAAAATTACGACCGGGAACGGGGCCAACCGTGGGGCGTGGAGACCGCCGAATACACCCACTCCGGCTCGGGCATCGTCAACTACGACTTCGGCAATCCCTGGCCTCCCGCCGGCAATTTGCCCCCCGACGACGAATTGGGCGACCCCCACGGTCTTCCGCGGCGGCTGGACGAACACAACGAGCAGTTGATGGAGTTTCTGGACCACGGCCAAATCATCGACGTCTGTGGCGGTGATGAGTGCTATTTCCCCGAGGCCTGGTAATCACTTGGCAATCTCAATCGGGGTCCATATTTCGCGAATCGCCATCGGTGCTGATCTTTTACCTCCGTGACTGTTTCCTTCGCCCCCCGGAGGTCGAAGATGAATATCGCCATCGCTGTCGACTTATCGCTGGAGTCCCACTTCGCCATTCGCTGGGCCCTGGATCTGCGCGATCGGGTCCGAGAACAGGACCAACCGGTCAAGTGCTACGCCATCTGCGTGCCCACCCCCTCAAAGCGCTTCGAGTTTCAGACTCTGGACTACCCGGAAGCCACCGACGATCCGGGGGTGCACCGGCGGCTGGCCCACCGGGTGCGCGCTTTTTTGGAATCCGTGCGCCACGACGTCGACGATGTGGAAATCGTGATCGATAGTGGAGAAATCGCCCCGGTGATCTCCGAGTTCTGCCAGCGAGAAGATATCGATTGGCTGGTCACGGGAATGAGTACCGTCGGCCCCTTTGCCCGCTTATTTTTGGGCTCCACGGTCCACCAACTCATCGACCTCGCCCCGTGTAAGTTGGCGGTGATTCATCCGGAGCATCCTCGCCTCGATGGAACCCACGAATTCGCCGTGGGCATCGACTTTTTGCCCGGTTCTGACGCCGCCCTCTTCGCCGCCGCCGAGCTGACCCAGTTGAGCGACGCACGGCTGAACCTGGTCCACGCCCTTCAGGACGCCCCCACCGGCACCGCCCACGGCGGTCTGGTCAACTATCTGGCCTCCACCGATGTCGCCCACCTCACCGAAGATGCTCGCCAGTCCCTGGAGTCGATGATGGCCAACGTCGATGCCCGCTATCCCGGCATCGAATTCACCACCCTGGTCCACGCCGGCTCCCCAAAGCAGGTTTTGGCCGATTTTATCGAAAGCCAGAATATCGACTCCCTATTTTTGGGCAAAATTCATCATCCGAAGCTCGAAAAATGGGCCCTGGGAAGTGTCTCGCGCTGGCTGGTAAAGCGGATGCCCACCACCATCATCCTGGTTCCCCCCGACGGCTGACTCTTTCGGCCGCATTCCCGCAAGTTGAGAGTAACAAAGATGGTGGATAGCCAACCTCCCCAGCTTCCCACTCGATACGGATCAGCGCATCTCCGCTTCCAATGTGGGCGACCCCGAACCTTCGAGGTGATCCAAGTTCGGGGCGGGGTCGAACTCGGGCTCGGTTCTCGGGGCTCGGGGCTCGGGGCTCGGTTCTCGGTTCTCGGGGCTCGGAGATCTGTGCAACCGGGCACATGGTTTGCAGTTTAGATCGGGCACCTTGTTTACACTTTTTCGTCATCTACAGAGCCGATTTCTGCACTGATACTGGTTTTGTGCAGTACGGTGATTCCGAGGACGAGTACCGAGGACGAGCAACAAGGACGAGTACCGAGGACGAGCAACAAGGACGAGTACCGAGGACGAGCAACAAGGACGAGTACCGAGGACGAGCAACAAGGACGAGT
>SKPJ01000357.1 GCA_007119595.1 Myxococcales bacterium | reverse complement strand
TTCGAAAAAGTGTACGACATCGTCGATCGATGTTCCCGTTCATTTCTGGACCATATACTGCAAAATGAGGGGCTTGAGCCATGAACACCAATCGTCTTCTTCGCCGATTTATCTTCGTCACCATTGCCGCTGTATCGGTCACGATGTGTGCGTGTCAGAGTCCGTCGGATGGGGAGCGAGAAGAAGGTGCCGATCAGCAAAACGAAGAGCCCACGATGCAAGCCCCGGAAGAAGCGACGGTCTCCGACACCACCGATGATCGAGCCGATGAGCGACGGAATATGGTGACCACACAGATCGAAGGGCGCGGCGTGGAAGACGAGCGCGTGTTGGAAGCGATGCGCACCGTTCCACGCCACCTTTATATCCCGGAAGAAATGAGACCCCAGGCCTATCGCGACAGTCCCCTTCCCATCGGCCACGAACAGACCATATCCCAACCCTATATCGTGGCCCTGATGTCGGAATTACTAGAGGTTTCCCCCGAGCATCGGGTTCTGGAGATCGGCACCGGCAGCGGCTATCAAGCGGCGGTGCTGGCTGAGATGGGGGTCGAGGTCTACACCATCGAAATCATTTGTGAGCTCGCCGAACGAGCTGAACGGGACCTGGCTGCGACCGGCTACGACAATGTGGTCGTGCGATGTGGTGATGGCTACAAGGGTTGGCCCGACCACGCCCCTTTTGACCGGATCATCGTGACTGCGGCCCCGCCGGAATTGCCGCAAGCTCTGGTCGATCAGCTCGCCGTAGGGGGACTGCTGGTGGTTCCGGTAGGCGAACACCAGCAGATGCTTCAGGTGGTCAAAAAGATCGACGAAGATACTGTGGAAACGACGGACAAAGCGCCGGTGCGATTTGTCCCCATGGTTCCCGGAGACACGCCGTAATTATCCGACAAACTCACCTCCTCAGGCACCGAGGGCCGCCAGCGCAGCCTTGGTATCGGGATGGCCCGGGATGACTCGAAGGGCTCGTTTATACATATCGCGAGCACCACGCTCGTCGCCCTCGACCTCGCGGATTGCCCCCAGATGAAAGTAGACTTCCACCTTGTCTTCGTCGTCCTTGATATTCATCTGATGGAGCAGCAACACCTGAAAGACCTTCTTGGCTGCCTCGTAATCCTGGTCGCCGAATAATAGCTTTCCAAGACTGAGCAAATTGGGGATATAACTGGCGTCGAGCCGCTGCGCCTCCTCATAAGCACTGCGCGCGGCCTGTCGATCACCCTGTCGCTCGGCGAGCTTTCCGCGCAGGTGCATAAATCGCACTACTTCCTTCATCTCACGCGCCTGGGTCAAAATTTCGATCACCGAATCCAGCAGTGGTTCGGCCTGATCGAAGCGCTCCCCGTCGATATAGGAATCCAGCAGCGGTTCCACAATATCCAGATCATCATCGCTCAACTCGTAGGCCATCTCCAGCGCCTGTACGCGCGACTCTCCACCACCGAGGTATTTTCGCGCAACTTCGCCCATTTCCAGGTAGCATTCCACGCGCTCGTCGTCGTTGACCGCCCGGTCGGCCTTGTGGGCGTAGAGACCATATAAGCTCTGTCCGTCCTCGACGGTGCGATAGATCTCCTCTAGGCGGTCTATCAATTCTGTGTCGTCTGGCGAATAGTCCAACAGGGCTTCGTAGGTCTGAGCGGCTGCTTCCGGTGCCCGGGCGTCTTCATCGAGTGTTCGGGCACGTTCGCGCATCAGCGATTCACGCACTTGCTCGTCCGTGGACTGCTCGATGCGATGATCGATGATCTCCACCACCTGATGCCAGTCCTTGCGGCTGCGATGGATGGCTTCCAAGCGATCGAGAGCATCCGTGCTGGTCGGGTCAATCTCCAATACGGTGGAGGCGAATTCAACGGCTCGCTCAAGTGCTTCGAGTTCTTCATGTGATACGGCAGCCATCTCCAACAACAGGGGAATCGCCGCCTGCTCATCGGGGACCTGGTTGATCTGAGTGTTGAGCAATGCGATCAGATCTTCAAAGCGGCCCTCCGAGCGATACAACTGCGTCAACGCATCGACGATGTCGGGGTGATCGGAGCGGATTGCGAACGCCGCCTGGTAATCCTCGATGGCGCCGTCCACATCAGCAGAGGCTTCATAACGCAGTTGCGCCCGCCGAATCCGGAGGCGGACCCGTTCTTCATCGTCGAGCTCGTCGTCCTTTTGAAGCTGTTGACTGATAATGGAATCCAATGCCTGCCAGTCCTGGAGGCCGTCATAGACCTCCTCGAGCCACTGCATGATCTCGCGGTCCGATCCATCGAGTCGCAAAGCCTCCTCGAGTTTGCGCCGGGCGCGCTGCAGATCGCCGACCTTCTCCAAACAAATCGAGCCCATCTCGGCGAGTGTCTTCTGGCGCATTCCTTCGTCCTCGCGGTACTCCAGGATTCGCTCCAGGGTGTCGACCCGGTCCTCCCACCGCTCGGTGAACTCAAAGAGCTGAGCCAGAGTCTCGAGTCGCTCCAAATCGTCGCCGTCGAGGATCAACAATTGCTGGAATGCCTCGATCGCACCGTCGTAGTCGGCCAGCGTCAGTCGCACCGAAGCCAGTTCCTGGTACAACTCGATCTGGCGGGCCTCCTCGAAGGTCGACTGAATCCGAGCCGCCAAAACAGCGGCCAGACTTTCATCATCGCCCTCGCTTCGGGCCACGTCTTCAAGTACCCGAAGGGCCTCCTCGTGCTCTGGCTCCACCTCTACCACCTGGCGATAAAGCGCCGCCGCCCGCACCGCGTCCTCGAGTTGTTCCATGGCCCATAGGGCGGCTTGTTCGGCGAGCTCCAGACGGCGCACGGGGTCGCCGACCTCGCTGGCGATCTCCTCGTAGAGATCGACCAATTCGGCAATCCATTGCTGTGCCTTGGCGATCTCCTCGAGTCGCTGTTGGACCTCCCCATCGTGAGGATCCTCGACCAAGGCATCACACCAATGTCCGAAGGCATTTTCGACATTGTCGAGTTTATCGAATTCCACCTCCGCCATTCGACACAACAATGCCGCTCGATCCAGTGGATCTTCGACGACATCGAGTTTTAAGGAGAATAGACGCGCCAATTTCGCCCAGGAGCCGTGATCGCGATAGATGGGCTCCAGAACCTCCAGGATCTCCGCCATCAGCGATCGGTCCTCGCACAGCCGTTCCAACCCCTTGATCGCTCCGTCGTGATCGGAATCGTCGAGCAACGCCTTGCGATACAACTCAAAGGCCTCCTCGAAATCATCCTCGACCAATTCCCGCAGATAACCGAGCTGATACATTGCCTCTACACGGGCATCACCGGAGGAGACGATAATCTCGTTTTCCAGTATTCGCGCCAGATTCGGCCAGTCTTTCGTGGATTGATAGATATGATTGAGCCACGACAGAGCGTCGGGATCATATTCGTCGATCTCGAGAATGGACTCGAAATGGGGAATCGCCCCCTCGTAATCGACGAGTTGTTCGACATAGCCCTGGCCGACGACGAGAAGTAATTTGCGTCGAATCTCCGGATCGTCGACGCCGGCTTCCAGTGCATCCTCATAGATGGCGATCAGATCTTCGGTGGCCTCCAGCACGACGGCGAGGCGTTCCAATTCGTTGCGAACGGCATCGACTTCGGCGACATCGAGCATGGCGTCGGACAGGGTAGCAAATGCCTTGATCGGCATTTCCATCGCCTCTTCCTGAATCCGGGCCAGTTGAAGATATTGTTGGGCCCGGTACTCCGGTTCGTCGCTGACCTCGATAACGCGTTGGTGAAGGGCTTCCAATTCATCCCACTCCCCTTCCTCTTTGTGAACATCGGCGAGTACCGTGGCCGCCGCTCGCCGCATATCGTCGTCTTTGAGCAACCGGAAGAGCGCGGCACGAGCAAGATAGTTATGGCGATCTCGCTGTAGCACGGAGTGATAGCACTCAAACGCCTGCTCCGGGTCCTGCGCTTCTTCCCTGAGAATATCACCCATCTCGAGTTCGATTTCGTTGGTTTCTTCGACGGACTCTGCCTCCTCGCAGCGGCTGCGCATGACTTCGAGCAGTTCCGGCCACCTCTGCGCGGAGCGATACAGACCAATCAGGGCATCGAGGGTCTCGACATCGTCTTCGACCAACTCCAGGGCTTCGCGAAAACTGGCGATGGCATCGTCGACGCGTCCGAGATGATCGCGTTGGATCTCGCCGAGCCGTTTGAGACTGCGCAGGCGCAGTTCTTGGGCCTCGACGAATTGCAGCTTTTCAATGAGAAGTTCCTCGAGCTCATCATAATCTTGGGTCGCCTCCAACAGCCGCTCCATGGCGATGACATGGGCCAACTCCGTGGGCTCATCGTGGCGAATTTCGCGATATAGGCGCAGGGCCTCGTCGGGCTGTCCCAGCTTCTCGTCGTAGAGATTGGCGATTCGCTTGCGCAGGTTCTGCTGCCGATCGGGATCGTAGATTTCCTCGAGACGGCGCTCCAGGATATCGACCAAGCGGTCCCACTTTTCCAATTCTCCGTACAATTCCTGGAGTTTTTCGAGGGCCAATTCACTTTCGGCCGAGATCTCGACCGACTGCTGGTAGGCCGCCGTCGCCGACTCCCGGTCCTGCAGTGGTCCTTCGTAGATCTTGGCCACTGCCGCCAGAATATGCCCCTGGCGATCGACGTCGTCCGTTTCCCCCAGAGATCGCAGATAAATTGGTATGATGCGCTGCCAGGCGTCGAGATCGGAGGCCAACACCTCGATCAGCTCTTCGATCTCCTCATTTGTGGGATCAAAACAAAAGGCCCTTGATAGGGTCAATAGGGCATGTACACGCTCGATGTCATCATTTGTCGTCCGCAGCAGCAATTGGGCCTTTCTCACCAATATTTCGACCTGCTCAGCGGGCTCGTCGACGAGCTCCACTTGCTGTGCGAGCAGATCGTCGATCCGACGCCAGGAGTCGCCTTCGTCATAGGCGTCGAGCAATATCTCGATGATCGTGCGCCGCAAGGGATCCCATTCCCCCTCACGACTATCGAGGTCACGACGCATTCCCTCCAGAGCTCGGATGGCGTCGTTGTGATGGGGATATTGTTCGAGAATCTGTCGATATAGCTGCACCGCCTCTTCGGGATTTCCGAGTTCTCGTTCCAGTAATTCAGCAAGGGCGAGACGATTCTCGGTAACCACGTCGTCATCGATGCCCCCGGCGATACGCTGGCGATAGATATCGGCGAGTTCGTACCACCGCTCAACGGTGGCCAAAATACGCTCCATCGCCGATCGATACACCTCATTGCCGGGACTTATCTCCAATAATCGTGCGTAGACGTCGACCGCTGCATCGATGTCTTCGAGGACGTCCTCATGGAGCGTTGCGATTTTTTCGTACCAGTAGATGGTGCGCGATTCGTCGGCCGAAAACTGGGCGCGCTCTCGATAAAATTCGGCCAGATCATGCCAGGCCTCCTGGCGCTCCAAAAGTCGTTCCAACAGGTCTTCGGCGGATTTGTTTTCCGGGCGAAGACGCAACGACTTCTCGGCCATCTCCCTTCCCTTGGGCACGTCTTCGAGCCGATCGGCGTAGAGTCCGGCCAGTTCCAGGAACAGATGTGCCCGGAGATCGTCATCGACCTCCAGATTGTGTTCCAGCGTCATATTGTAGACTTCGGCCAGCGCCTTCCATCCGTGAGCGCGGGCCGTCAGATCCCACAGCTTATTGCGGGCCCGCCGATCGGTCGGTCGATCGGAGAATAAGTCGGCGGCCACCGCCCAGGCCGATGCCGGATCTTCGACGGCATCGCTAAATAGATCGAGAAGTTCCTGTAGCCAGGCGATGCGCTGTTCAGTATCCGTGGCCACCTCGACTCTGGCCTGCAATACCTCGACCAGCGATTCGTGATCGCCGCGTGCCCGATAGATCGGCTCCAATTGCTCCGCCACTACCGCTGCGTAGTCTGGCTCTTGCTCAAAGAGGGATTCCAGCGACTCAATGGTGCGCTCATGCTCTGAGTCGGTCTCCAGCGCACGGCCGTATAATTCAATGGCACGTTCGATTTGCTCCAGCGGACCACGGCATAAGTCGGCGAGCGCCAACTCCGATTCCATGCGCTCCGAGGGCAGCGGACTGGTCATCGCCCGCCGCTCGTAAAATTCGCCCAGGTCCTCCCAGCGCTCCTGTTCCGTCAACAGCCGCTCCAACTCCTCGATGGCCTCACCAAAGCGCTCATCGATCGATAATACGCGCCGAAGGGTCTCCACGGCGGAAAAACTGTCGGATAGATGTATCTCCTGGATACCGGAGATGGTCATCAACAGCTCAATCGCACCTTGTTCATCGTCTGCGATAATGACGTCAAAGCGTTGTTGGAGAAGCTCGACCAGGTCGAACCAACGCTCCTCGTGATGAAGAATCTCAGAGAGTGCCCCGAAGGCCTCTGCATTTTCTGGATCGGAAGTAAGGACCTCTCGAAGATGAGTTTCGGCTTCCATCGTGTCATCGAGAACATCCTGCCACAACCTGGCCAGCATCAGATGCAGTTCCTGAGACAGCTCCGGATCGATGACGTGTTCGAGGGCATCGTCGAGTAATTCGACGAGCAATTCCCACTCCTCGAGTTCCGTTCCCAGATGAATGAGTTCGCGCCGATAGCGATCCTCATCGATCTGACACTTCCAAGCCCTGGCAAAGGCCCGCATGGCCTCCCGGGATTCTTCGAGTTGATCGCGCAACAACTTTGCCCGCATAAACTCGTGTTCCGCCTCGACGATGGGATTCATCGTCTGCTCACGGCGGCGCTCATATAGATCGGCCAGATCTCGCCAGCGACTCTGTTCGCGGTAGATGCGAACCAGATCGTTTGCGATGTCTTCGAGGATGGAGTCCCGTTTTGCCAGTGACTCCAGAGCCTGGACGGCGTCTTCTTGGTGCTTGTTGCGCTCCAACACCTCCCGATAGATCTCGATGGCTCCGTCGATGTCCATCAATTCATCGACGTAGACCTCGGCCAAGCGCAGCTCGATATCGAGGCGTATTTGCGCTTCGTCGGGCTCCAGCACATCAAGGCGTTCACGGGCTAT
Source organism: Myxococcales bacterium (assembly GCA_007119595.1). Taxonomy (GTDB): domain Bacteria; phylum Myxococcota_A; class Bradymonadia; order Bradymonadales; family Bradymonadaceae; genus SLJM01. Next base: position 12,296 of record SKPJ01000357.1, on the reverse strand, counting down.
ATCAGCCCACTGAGGCCACTGCATCTCGGCGGCCAACAGGCGGTCGAGTTCAGCGAGACTCCGGCGGTGCTCGGGATTGGTCTCCAGGATCTGGCGATAGACATCGATGGTCTGGTCCAGATCCTGAAGTTCTTCCTCCGCGACGGTCGCCCAGTGCTCCAAAACGTCGATGCGGGCCTCGGCGGTGTCGACGAGTTCCACTTTTCGCCGCAATAAATCGACCAATTCAAAGTACTGTTCTTGGTCTGCGTACAGCCTCTGTAAGGCCTCGATGACCCCCAGATCATCGGGATCGATTTCGAGCAACTCCCGATAGGTGTCGATGGCATCGAGCGGACGCTCCAGGACGTGATCTTGGAGGGTGGCGACACGGCGCAGCAAATCGCGGCGCTTATCGGGACTGGCAAAGCGCGCCTGCTCAATGAGATTTGAGCATAGGCGCTCCGATTGATTGGTCGCCTCGAACAACAACTCCAGCGACTCCAGAATCGACTCATCCGTATCATCGATCTCACGTGCTCGTTCGTAATAATCGATGGCCTGCGAGGGCTCGTTGAGCCGCTGTATCGCGATTTTACCGAGCCGCTTCCAGATGACTACCGCGACGAAGGGATCTGCGTTTTGAGCGGCGTCTTCCAATGTCTGAAGTGCATCGGGAAGCCGCTCCAGCCCACTGGCCAACTCCAGTAATTTCGCGCGCCGGTCCTCATCGTCGGGCTGAAGGGTGACACTTCGCCGCAGGGCCTCGAATGCTCCTTCGGGGTTCGTGAGGCGTTTTTGGCGAAGCTCGACCAATTCGTCGAGAATCTCGATCTGCTCGAACTCTCCGACACCGCCGTCGAGACGCACCTGGAGAACCTCGTCGAGGCGTTCGTACTCGTTGCGCATGCGGTACAGCGGCTCCAGCGTTCGGGTCAGGTCGAGACGAAGGTCGAGATGGCTGTCATCGGCCCCCAACTCGTCATCGACGGTGCGCGCAAAGGCCAGAACCTCGTCATCGCCGGGATCGTCTTCCAGCAATTCACAGATGATCGACACCGCTCCATTCCAATCGTCGAGTTCTTCAAAACGCAGCATCGCCAACTGGAGCAGGAAGTTTCGCCGCCGCTCCGGCTGCAGGGTCTGATCGGACTGCTCCATGAGCAGCATTTCCAGATCACTCCATCGCTCTTGTTGTCGCAATAGAGCTTCGAGCTCCGAGAGGACATCGTCGTTTTCCGGATCGATGACCAATACCTGTCGAAAGACGTCGATGGCCTCCACCTCATCGTCGAGTACTTCGGCCAACAGCGTCCCCGCCTCTACCAGCAGCTCCACCCGCTCATCGTTGACGTCAACCAATTCCGAATGGGCACGCAATACTCGGACCAATGCCTGCACATCCTCCGTCTTGCGGTACAACCGCTGCAGCGCTTCCAATGCCGGGATATCAAAGGGATCGTATTCGTGGAGTGCCTCCCACGCATGCAGCGCCTCTTCGACCATTTGCAGTCGATGCTCGCGAATCGCCGCCAGATGGCGAAGCAAGTCGTATCGCGTCGACGACTCATGTCCCTCCAGGGGGCTCTCGAGAGTAAACATCTTTTCGATGAGTTCCCACCGGTTAAGTCGGGCGCCGAGTTGCTCAAAGCGCAGCCAGATATCGTCGCGCTCCGGATCGATCTCAAACTGCCGACGGGCATGCTCGAACGCTGTTTCAAAGTCCTCGAGTTCCTCGGCATATAATGGGATCAATTCATCGAGAATCTCTTGCTCTTCGAAGCGATCTCCACTGACGCGAAGCCGCGCTTCCAGGGCCTCTGCCAGAGGCGCATGCTGGTGCTGATCGCGAAAAATGGGCTCCAACAACATGGCGGCCTGACGGGCCATCCCATCCTCAGCGAGCAGACCGCGCACCGCCTCCAGTGCTGCTTCAAATTCCGGATTTTCTGCCAGAATCTCACCGTAATAGCGGAGCGCCTCGTGCAGATCGTCGAGATGATGCCGATAGACGTCGGCCAATTCTCGCTTTGCCTCCCACTGCGACTCCGGTGATTCGTAGGCCGCAAGCGGGATCTCACGCAATAGGAATTCGACGACGTCCATCCATCGCTCTTCCTCGCGCTGCAGTTCTTTTTTGCCGCGCACAGCGCCGAGGTGATCGGGCTGTAGATCGAGGATCTCGGAGTAGGTCTCGCGAGCGGCCTCCGCCTCGTCGAGATGCGTGCGCTGAACATCAGCGATTTTACTCAACTGATCGACCAGATCGACATCGGCAGCACCGCGATCGCGCAGCAGTTCGATCTGGGTTTCCAAGACCTCAATGCGCTCCATTGGCTGTTCGGTCAATGCGTACAGCTCATCGAGTGCTTCCAAAAATTCGAACTCCTCCGGATGGCGCTGGCGCAAGGTAGCATAGTGTTCGATGGCCTCTTCGTAGGCGTCGAGATCATGCCACTTAATACGCGCCGATTCCGCCCAGATCATTTCCCGGTCCGCCTCGTCGTCGAGTCCGGCAGCGATCTCCTCCGCTCGCTCCAATAGGGCCGGCAGCATGCCCATCTGACGCGCAAGTTCTTCGGCGCGTTCGAATGCTGTGCGATTGCCGGGAAGGGTGGAAAACGCCTTGATTGCCCACCCCAAGGCTGCATCTTCACGCCCTCGACTCTCCTCCAGATCGGTGATCTTCAACATCTGCGAATAGATTTCCTCGCGGTGCTCTACTCCGTCGAGGAGGACGCGCCGGAGCTCGATTTCGCGTTCCACATCGTCGACGATCCCGACCCATTCCAGCAATTCACGGCGTACTTCGTCCGGTTCTTCGACGACCGGCACCAGATCTTCGAGGGCTTCGATGACCGTCGAGGGTTCACCGATTTCTTCCTCCGCAATCCGCACTCTTCTGCGCAGATGATCGACTGTTTCGTCCTCGTGCATTCCGGCGAGTTCGGCCAACACCTCGAATAGCGCTTCCGGTGCATCTGCCTCGAGATACAGCCCTTCCAATTCAGCGTAGTCCTTTTGTTCACAGAATATCTCGGCGAGCGACGTAAATGCCTCATCGTGTTCGGGCGACGCCGCGAGTATCGATCTCCAAAGCCGAATCGCCTCGTCCTTTCGCCCTAGTTTTTCGCGATACAGACGGGCGGCTCTTTCCAGCGCTTCTTCGGCAGCCTCGGCGTCCAAAAGCTCACTCTTGCGCTCCAGCGTGCGCGCCACGCCGTCCCAGTCCTCCAATTTTGTTCGTGCCTTTTCCAGATCATCGAGTAATTCGAGATCATCGGGGCGTTCCTCCAGAAGCTGACAGAGTACACCGGCCTCGCGTTCCGGATCCCGTAAGCGATCACGGGACAATTCCAATAGCTCGTCCAGCTCCTCCAGTCGTTCCTGTCCAGCCAGCAACTGTGTCTCCTGCAGCCGCAGGTCAAATAAAGACCGGAAATCACGCCGTTTTTCGTAAATCTCCCTCAGGCGCGTGCGCACGTCGACTTCCTCAGGTGCAATCTCGACAATACGCGCCAGATGGGGAATCGCCTGCGTCTGATTATTGAGCCGCTCCTCCCAGATATCAGCAACTTCGCGCAGATAGCCGACCGCCATCCCCACATTCCCCTCTTCGAAGGATCGCTCGGCGGCTTCGGCCAACAGATTTGCCAGATCGTTGAAGCGTCGATTCGACTCGTAGAGATCGCGCAACTGCCCGAACGCAGACGGATGTGACGGATCGAGTTCCAGAATCTGCCCCATGATATTTATCACCATGGTGTCCAGATTCAGATGCGTCCGATAGATGTGAGCCATTTCTTCCAGAAGACTGACCCGGCGGCCCACCGTTTCATCCTCTTCGCTTTCTGCGCCCTCGGCGAACGTGCGCACTTCATCTTTAAGCAATTCAACCAGGGCGTTCCACTTTCCGTGATCTTCGTATAAGTGGCGAAGTCTCCGGACCGCTTCCGCGTCGTCTGGAAATTTGCGCGAGAAGCTCTTCCAGACGTCGATCGCCTTTTCGGGACTGTCCAATTCGAGCTCTGCAATCTCCGAGAGACGTTCCACGATCAGTCGGTAGTCCTCGCGATCGTCGATATGCTCCAGGCGCCCCGACAACAACGTAAAAAGCTTTCGCCAATTGCCCTCATCCTCGTAATAGGCTTCGTAAAACTTGAAGACATCGGCATGTTCGGGATCCAATAATTTGAGGCGCTTGAAATAGTATTCGGCCTGTTCATCGTCGCCGAGTTCGAGCCAGTGAATATTCGCCAACTCGGTCATGACCTCCCACTCGCCTTCCTTTTTCCGAAAATAGCGCACCGAGTCTTCGAGTATTTCGGCCAATCCGGCGATATCCCCCTGGTCCAACAACTCGCGGCGTACCGTCTTCAGCGCCGAGAGATTCGTCCGCTCCTGTTCGAGAGCAGCTCGCGCGGATTTCACATCTCCATCAAATGCCTCGATCGATGCGAAGAATCCATCCACCGTACGCGGCTCGATATCTTGGGACTCCTCCGCCTGGGACTCCTCCGCCTGGGACTCCTCCGCCTGGGACTCCTCCGCCTGGGACTCCTCCTCGACCGCGGTATGACCGATTTCCGGACGGCCATCATCGGACAGCTCGTCACTCAACATATCGTAGACGAGTTGGGCATCGTCGTGATTCGGAGCGGCATTAAGGGCCTGTTCAGCCATCCGCAGCGCTTCTTCGACATCTCCGCCGTAGCGATCGTATTCGAGTTGAGCGGCCTCAATAAAGGCATCGGCCGCCGCCTCCGCAGGGCCGGCATTGAGGGCCTGCTCAGCCCGTGAAAGAGCCTCTCGAATCCCGTTCTCTGCAGTGATCTTACGGGCATAAAACCCCTGCAGTTGCACGGCCAAGGGATCGTCTTCCCCCTCTTGTTTTGATATGCGCTCCAGCGTTTCCGACGCGGCCTCGAATTGGCCCAGGTGCTCGGCCTGAATCTGAGCGATTTCGAGCAGCATCTGAATCCGCTCCTCCCGCTCGGACACGACGCGAATCTCGATATTGTAGACGTCGAGCAGGACCTTCCAGTCCCCGCGACGGCGATAGATCTCTCGGGCCCGCCGCAAGGGAGTGACGTCGTGGGGATAGACCTTGAACGCCTTTTGGTAGGCGTCCATACCGTCTTCGTCAGCACCGATGCGGTTCAAATACAGATCGCCAATGGCGAGCCAGATCTTGGATTTCTCCGGCCCGTCCTCCAACGCATCGGCGTGACCTTTGAGCCTGTCGACGAGCTCCGCAAAATCGACCCAGTCTGCTGCATTCTGGGCCTCCCTTGCTGTGTCCACATGAAGTCTGAGAACGGAGCGCCAATCATTGGCCGCCCAGAGCTGGTCGCTCAATTGGGCGAACACCTCCGGATTCCCTGGATTCTCGGCGAGTTCTTCCTCGAGTACACGGAGTTGATCGGTCATCGAAGCAAACCTAGTTCTGACTGATGGATGGGCGACCGGGGTTCCCGACCGTCAAAGACCCACAGGCTGTGCCGGCTCTATCTCGAAAATTATTCGAGGCGAATGTAGCAACAAAAGTCGCATCGCGGCAAGGCTGCCGTCAGCGCCCTACGGGCGAGCCGGGCATCGCTGCCATCGCGTCGTTTGCAGGCCGCGACATTGCGATGTCAGCTGCGGCTCCATCTCAGTGATGGTGTCGACGAAAGACTAGAGCTTCTCCTTTCTGGCAATCGGCTCGGAGGTGTGGACCACAATACGGTTGGTCGTGACGCAGAATAGTGCCGGCTTGACCGCCGAAAAATGCGCGTGCTAGTGCATAGGCAGTTCAGTCATGCCGACTAACTCCCATCGAATCGCCATCTCAGACGGAGAATCACTATGTCCGTACGCGTCCGCTTCGCACCATCCAACACCGGTCATCTGCACATCGGCAACGCCCGAACAGCGCTGTTTAATTATCTGTACGCCCGAAGTGAGGGAGGAACATTTATCTTGCGCATCGAGGATACCGATCGGGAGCGGAGCCGAGACGAGTTTACGGATTCCATCGTCGAAGCCATGAATTGGCTGGGGATGTCTCCTGACGAGGGGCCCGTATTTCAGACCGATCGGATGGACCTCTATCGCCAGAAGGTCGATCAACTTCTCGAAGAGGGAAAAGCTTATCGCTGCTACTGTACCCCAGAGGAGTTGGAAGCACAGCGCGAGCAGGCCATCGCCGAGGGACGAAAGCCGAAATACTCCGGCGAGTGGCGCGACCGCACCGACCATCCCGAAGATGCCCCTTATACAGTGCGCATCAAAATGCCGCTGGAGGGAACCATCACCATCGACGATATGGTGCAGGGTGAGGTCACGGTGGACGTCGATGAACTCGACGACTTCATCATCCTGCGAAGCGATGGAACGCCGACCTACAACTTCGTGGTCGTCGTCGATGACGCCTCCATGGAGATTTCACATGTCATCCGAGGTGATGACCATCTCAATAACACCTTCAGGCAGGTCCCGGTCTATCACGCATTGGGGGCCACGCCACCGACCTTTGGCCACCTTCCCCTGATCGATGGTCTGAGCAAACGCGCCGGTTCGGCATCGGTACAGGATTACCGCGACGACGGTTATCTATCGGAGGCACTCGTCAATTATATGAGTCGCCTCGGCTGGTCCCACGGCGACCAGGAGATCTTTACCCCCGAAGAGTTGACCGACCTATTCGGCTTTGACTCGGTGGGGCGAAGCCCGTCGAATTTTGATCGGGACAAATTGAACTGGGTTAACTCGGAGTGGATGAAACGGCTTCCCGCCGACGAGGTGGCTCGACGATGGGTGCCCTTTCTCGAGGATCGGGGATTTTCGGTGGACGCCGACGACAGCCTCACTGCGGTCGCGGAATTGATGCGTGATCGCGCCGCTACATTGGTCGAATTGAGCGAGGTCAGCACCTACTTCTTCAGCGATGATTTCGAATACGACGAAGCCGCCGTCGAGAAGTGGATGAAAGCGCAGAACCGCCCGGCTATTGAGAACCTTATCGAGCGGCTCGCCGCACTCGACGAATGGACATCGGACGCCGTCGGATCCGTGTATCGCGAGGTCGGTGACGAATTTGACCTCGGACTGGGCAACCTCGCGCAACCGACGCGAATTTCACTGACCGGCTCCACTTCCAGCCCCTCCGTCTTCGATCTGGTCGCCACCTTCGATCGCGACGAAGCAATCGAACGAATGCAGCGGGGATTACAGCTACTGGAGCAATGAGAGTAAAGCCACCAATGGGCAAATCACACCACCTGATGTGGCTTTTCACCGTCTTCATCATCTCCGGGAGCACTGGTTGCACGGTAGTTCACCACCAAGCGGAGACCGAAGATAGCTGGGAAGTCCCCCGGAGTTTCGAGCGCAACGAGGATGCGGAAGACGATGAGCTGATCTTCGCCCTTCAACACCGCGGTGACGGGGTTTCAGCTACCGTACGGCGCATCCAGCCGGCCTATCCCCACGGCCTGCTCCCCTATGCCATCTCCCTGCGTGCAGGGCTCCTCGACCCGGACGACGCAGGCGTCAATCGCCGTACTTCCCCTCCGGGTTGGCACGCGAACTGGCTCGACGAAGAGCACGGCCGCTGGACTCACGTATATGCATTCACTGGAACGGAGGCGTCGTATTTTCTGGCAGTCCACGGCCCGGGAGAGTCCACAGCCAAGGAGCGGGAACTCTTTGATGAACTAGTGGCCGGCTTCTCACCTTCCGACGCCCCACAAGTGGATGAGACCATACCGTCACCGGAGCTGGCCACGACACTGTCCGATCCGTCGGAGGTACAATTGGAGCCGGTCGACGCCGACGACCAACTCCGTTCGGCCGTGGAGCGTCACATCTCGGCACCACATCTATTGACCGCCGGCCTTCTGCTGTATGAGCCCCTGACCTATGCCATCGACGCCTCTGCATATCTGGACCTGCTGCTTCAACGCCTCGACCACGTCGACGGTGGGGAGCCGATAGATGTCGACAATTGCACCTCCAAATGCGCTGTCGTTGAGTGGAAGGCACCGTCACAGCCGGGTCATACCCAGATTGCTGGCGTCGCAATCATCGACGATAGCGCTTTTCAGATTCGGCTCAGTGCCCCCCGGAGTGCCACCGAATTGCACGTGCTTCACAAGCAATGGATTTCGGAATTTCTTTCGGGACCGCGCACATTTTTCGAATCCCATCTCGTCGATGGAGGCGAATAATGGAAAACTTCGCCGACCGCACCTATTGGTTGGTCTGTCAGGTCCCGGACGGACGGGTGGCCACGTACGGCCAAATTGCGACCTACGCCGGCAGCCCCCGTGCAGCGAGAGCCGTTGGAAACCTCATGCGACGGTCGCTAAAAAACGACCGCGACATACCCTGGCACCGCATCATCAATGCCCGGGGAGCGATCTCCTCAAAGGGTGATACGGCCCGTGCGGAGCTGCAACGACGTCTGCTGGAATCCGAGGGCCTTGTATTCGACGACAGCGGGCGCTGCGATCTGGACCAACACCGCTGGGAGCCGAGGGAGATCTTCTGGCATGACTGACGCCGAACAGCTCAAAGTGGAGCGGAATACCATCTTCGTGCTGGCCGGACTTTTGCTGGCGAGCATTGTGAGCATCGCTTTTTTTAATCTGGATCGTCACCCGGCCTTTCCCCCTCCGTCGGAGGAATTCATCGACGAGGTGGCCTCCCTGGGCAGCACAGTGGTCTTTGCACACGATCCGCTCGCCATAAGCGTCTTGGAGCAACACCAGTCCGAGCTTCCCTCAGCCGTTGTTCCGCTCACCACATGGCCCCCGGAAGGACCGGTCGTCACCTTTGGCAACCAGAAGCGCAAATTTAGTTCCCACACTGATCTACAGCACGTCGCCGGCGAGTCGGTCTGGTCACTGTGGATTCCAGAAGATTTCCAAGCCACTCCCTTTTTTGGCACGGCGATTGTTGAGATTGATGATGGATCGATGACGACGATATGCCCCCAGACCTCCGCGGGGGCTCACCGGTGCGGAGAGCCCAGATGGACCTGGGTGAGACGGCGGGAGCTGACCATCGACGGAGAGTCCCATCAATGCATCTGGGCCCATCCAATCGAGGATAAGACAATTCGCATTCGCTTTCCCGACACCATCTCTGTCGGGGCCGACGGCGAACGGCTTCGATTGGAATCGGCACTTCGCGACGACGCCGTTGGAACCGGCGCCGACGTCGACTTTCGAGTTCACCTCGCCAATATATCGAGAACCCATCGACACCGGGACCGGCCGGGTTGGCAATCGCTGATTCTTCCCGCCACCGAGGAGCCGGACGAGCTTATCGTAGAAGTCTCGGCGGACCGGGTCGGTCGACGCCATATCTGCTTTCGCTTCGACTTGCGATGAATCCACTCCTCTCCATCATCCGCGGCCGCTTGGCTCCGCTTTTTGCCGGGGTAATCGCACTATATTCTCTGCTGGTGGTCGGCTTTCGTGGTTTCTCCGCATCAACACTCGACTGGCTGGAGCGCGCAGAAGAGTTGGCCGATGATATTCGCGAATCACCGCAAGTGGTCTCGGACTGGTCTGCCGAAACAGAGGGTCTCGTCGACATTTTTGCGGCCCTCATTCACCTGGCAACTCCGGGGTTTTCGGAGTGGGTCCTCTTCGGGTTTTCCATCCTCGCCGGAGCCACCGCGACGGCGATGGTCTTCTTCATTTCCCAGCGGCTGGCCGGGGCAATCGGCGGGTGGATGTCGCTCTTTTTCTTGCTCACATGCAGTCCGTGGATCGGCCCATTTACCAGGGTCGACCCCACCTTCTTCGTTGTCCCCGTCCTATTGGGTATTCTCATCGTCTGGCACGCCCGGAGTCTCCGATGGTGGTGGCGCTCGCTTGTGTGCGCTCCCCTGCTCGTGGTGGGCGTATTGCTCTGGTCGGGAACGGCCGTGGTGTTGGCGCTTTTGCTCGTAGTGGAATTACTCGCCCCCACTCACTACCAACCGGCGGAGCAACACGGACTGCTCGACGGCCCCTCGATTCGAATCGATCGAATTGTAACCCCTGTGGCAGCCCTCGTATTATTGGCACTCTATCCCCTCTTCTGGCCGAGTCCCGTCGAACAGATCGGTGAATTTTTCCTCGCCGGGCTCGAGCTTCCCCCTGCCGAATTCGTCTTTCGGGGAGATGCTTATCCTCCGGCACGCCCGCCGCTATACGCCGGCGCCGCCTGGCTATTGGAGCAGGTTCCGCTGGCCACGGTCATGGCCATCGGCATGGGAATTATATGGACATTGCGCAAGACTCGCACCGAGGATCGGCGCCTTGTCCTTGGCTGTGCCGCCCTGGCCCTGGCCCTGCTTTCTTTCCCCGTCTTTTTTCGCAATCCCCGTCCGCTGGGCGCCGAATTCGGCGTGCTATTTCTCGCCGTCGCCATCCCCCTGGCAAGTCTGGTGACTTGCCGTTTCTTCGCTCACGCCCTGGGCCGCAATGCTCCCTCGAAAAAGGTGCGCCAGGTCGCCATCGTTGCCTTTTTACTGGCCGGCATAAGCGTCCTCATCGAGACCCCGCGGGCCACGGAGTCACCGGAGACCTTCCGCAGCCCCATGACGGCCCGCCTCGTCGGTTGGAGTGCCACAGGGGATATGCCGATGCGCGAGGATATTCTGCCCGTTCGACTCATCGAAGTCTCCGGCGCCGACCGGAATAACAGCCTCTTTTCCGGTGGTTTGGAGCCCTATCTAGAGCGCTATCGACGGATGCACCTGATCACCGATATCAGAACCACTCCCGATCCGACTTCCGCGGACATTGCCATCCGCAATGTACCGCCGATTTCAGCGGACCGGTTCAGCATTCATCCATCGTCGTATATGCCGCCACTTCCCGACTCCCAGACCACTGTGGTCCCGGCGATCCACCGCCCCCGATTTCTCATCGATCGCGCCGTTTCCACAGACCCTGGCGCCCCACAATAAGCATCAGATCACACCATCGGCCCGCAGCACGGCCAGCTCCTTCTCATCAAATCCCAGATCACCGTAAATTTCTTCGTTATCCTGACCGTGGTCCGGGGGTGGGCGATGTTCACCGTCGCGCGGGGTCAGCGGTGTGCTCACGTGCGTCAGCCCCTGCATCTCGAAAAAGACCTCTCGCGCTGTATGCAACTCGCTATCTAATACCTCGTCGAGGTGGCGAACCGGTTCCACACATACATCGAGGTCCTGCAGTACGTCTTCCCAATGCCCCAGGGGTTTGCTCTGGATAATTTTGCCCAGTTGGCGAGCGATCTTTTGCCCTTCTTCGCCGCGCGTTAGCCCCCGTCCTTGTAGCTCTTCTGCGCCTATCGCGGTGACGAAGGGATCCCAGAATTTGGGTTCCAACGCCCCGACGGCGAGATGGCGATCATCGGAGGTCGGATACACCCGATAGCTCGGCAGTCCACCGGAGAGCATAGCGGCCCCCCGCTCGTCCTCGTCGCCGGCGGCGTGGCGGGCAATGGCCGGTATCAAAAACGACAGCGCCCCCTCGGTCATCGAGATGTCGAGATGAGTCCCCTGTCCGCTCTGTTCACGGCGATACAGTGCAGAGGTGATTCCCAGCGCTGCATACAGCGATCCACCAGCGATGTCGGCGAGTTGAAAGCCCGGAAGATGGGGCGGCTTATCGCGACGTCCGTTGCGATCCAGCACCCCCGCCAACGCCAGGTAATTTGCGTCGTGACCGGCATGGTCTCGCTTCGGTCCCGTCTGCCCGTAGCCGGTGATCGAACAAATGACCAACTCCGGAAAATCATGGCGAAGCTCATCGATTTCAAATCCCAATCGGCTCAGCACACCGGGTCGAAAGCTCTCGATCAATACGTCGGCGTCTTCCAGCAAACGCCTCAACAGCTGCTGTCCCCGTGGAGTTTTCAAATTCAGGGTGACACCGTACTTATTTCGATTCAGGCTCTGGAAAAAAGCGCTGCTCGTCCCCACCATCGGCGGATAATACCGGGCGTAATCGCCACGCATCGGGTCTTCCACCTTGATGACCTGTGCTCCCATATCGGCGAGCAGCAATGTCGCAAACGGGCCGGGTAACAATCGCGACAGATCGACGACCCGCACTCCCTGTAGGTATTTATCCACAACTGCCTCCACTTCGCACCAAGCTAGACGCTGTCCTGGCGAATCCAAAACCCCGCGTTTCGACAAACTAATAGTTCGTTCTCATCCGGAAACCCCGAATCTGAGCAGGGCCGAGATGAAATCTTCGAGATCGATATTCGGCGAAACCGCAGGCGTAGCCGGAGGCTACTCCAAGTGTTAAGCCGATATCGAGATCGTGATTTCAGCCGGCAAT
>SKPJ01000366.1 GCA_007119595.1 Myxococcales bacterium | reverse complement strand
TCACTCCGAGTACATCTTCGATCCAAACCTCAAAGAGGAGAGCATCCGGCAGGCCACAGAGGCCTTTGAACGGGCCATCGAATTGCTCGAGGAGTCCGGAGCTGGCATCCAACTCGCCAATGCTCTTTCGAGCTTTGGGCACTTTCTCGTGGAGTCCGGTGCCGAAAAGCAGGCTCGCCCCCACCTCGACCGGGCTGCGCGTATCTTCGACGACCTCAAGATGAGCACCCAAAAAGTCGACACCCAGGCCGTCCTCGACAGCCTATGAGGCCACAGACTGATTGGCCTCGATGACATCGCAGAAATTAGCCAAGATCTGCCTTCCATCGGGGGTCAAAACCGACTCCGGATGAAATTGGACTCCGTAGATCGGCCACTGGCGATGCCTTACGGCCATCACGAATCCGTCACTCCACGCACAGCAAACCAACTCCGTTGGCATCTCGGTGACCACCAGACTATGGTACCGAGCCGCGGAAAATCCGTCGCCCACCCCATTGAAGAGCTCGCAACCGGTGTGCTCCACGGCGCTCGCCATTCCATGAACCGGTCGCCCTCCCCGTTCGACGCGCCCCCCGAAGGCCACGGCGATCGCCTGATGACCCAGACATACCCCTAATATCGGAATCCGATCGTGAAAGCGGCGGATTGCCGCCACAGAGATTCCCGCATCGTCTGGATGGCCCGGCCCCGGTGAAATCACAAGTGCCACGGGCTCCCACCGCTGCAACTGCTCGAGATCGATTTCGTCACTGCGCACCACCGCCGTATCTCGACCGACCTCGGAGAAGCGATGTGCGAGGTTGAAGACGAAGGAGTCTCGATTGTCCAAAATGACCACCTGCCCCTTTTTGCGAAGGGTCCATCCGTGTCTGGGAGAGCCTCGTTTTGTGCCCGGTTTTTTATCCATCACTTCAGCTTTTATTGGAGCAGTGCTTGCAGTTCGTTGGCCGGTTCCGTCTCGAGTGCCATCGTATCAATACGCGAAGCTGCGGTTGCCAAACGCCCGGTAGAGGTGAGGACCAGCGATTCACATAGTTGCAGATCGCCGACGTAGACGCGGCGCTCATCGATCTCGATATTGCACTGCCGTGCCCGTTCGAGAATCACCTCGCGAATCACCCCCGGTAAAATCCCCTCCACCGCTGGCGTGACCCAGGAGCGGTCGATTCGCAAAAAGACGTTGGCCGCCGAGGCCTCGCCAATTTGGCCGTCAGGGCTGACCATCAGCGCTTCATCAAAACCCTTGTTCTGAGCCTTCCGGCGAGCTTGCAGACTGCGCAGCCAACTCGTCGTTTTGTGTTCGGCGAGCCAATATTGGGGAAAATAAAAACCATCGACGGTGGTCAGCGTCGGGCCAACGGCGTCGTCTATTTCGTAGGGAAAATCACGCCATCGTATATCTACTGTCCCCTCTGCTGCGCCGGAGTTGCTCTCTGTGGGCCGGGTGACGGTCACACGCCACAACCCATCACGACGGCCTCCCAAGCTCTCCAGGGCGTCCAGGCCGGCGTCTACGGCATGATCGGGGAACTCGAGCACCCTTGCGCTGCGACGAAATCGGCGCTTGTGTCGCTCCAGGTACATCGGAGTCTCTCCCTCGACTCGAACCGTCTCAAAGAGGCCATCACCGTATAAGAAGCCGCGATCGTCGGTGGTAATCTGGTCTTTCATTCATTCTCCACAAAAATCGAGAAATGGCTGAGCCTTCCAGAGCGCCTCGTCGTACTCCTGCGGTGGCGAGGAGTCAGCGACGACGGCCCCGCCCGTTCCATATTCGAGCCTATCCCCGGACAATACGGCGCTTCGGATCAATACGTTGCTGTCGAGCCGCCCATGATCGGACCAATAGAACATCGACCCCGTATATGGACCGCGCGGGGAGCGCTCGTTCGCAGCGATCCACTCCATTGCGCGCAATTTCGGCGCTCCCGTAATGCTTCCGGCCGGAAAAGACGCCAAAAATGCGTCGAGGGCGTCGAAGCGTTCGCTTAGGCGCCCCTCCACGGTGGAGATCAGATGATGGATCGACGAAAAGGAGTGCAGCCCACACAGCTCACTGGTTCGAACCGAGCCCGGTTTGCATACACGGGTCAAATCATTGCGCATCAAATCGACGATCATGATATTTTCCGCGCGATCCTTGCGGCTCATCAAAAGCTCTTCGGCGAGAGCTCGATCCTCTTCGATCGTTTCACCGCGCGGTCGAGTTCCCTTTACGGGCCGGGTGATGACCCGGCCATTGGGTTCGACGCACAAAAATTGTTCCGGGCTGACCGATGCGATGAGCAATTCGTCGATGGCAATAAGGCCCCCAAAATCACCGGGGGCAAGCTGGCGCAGTCCGGCATAGATCGCTCGCCGGTCTCCGCGCCAGGTGGTGCGAATGCGGTCCGTAAAATTGACCTCGAAGAGATCTCCGGCATAGATCGCCTCCACGGCATCACTGACTCCCTGCCGGTACGACGCGGGGCTGATTCCGCCAGGGTGATTCGACTCCCCCCGAGACTCTCCGGGCCCAATATTCGGCTCTGAAGGCGCTCGGCGAAGGACGTCGGCGAGCTGTTGGACCGCGTCGCCGCTTCGCCCGTAGATCCCCCAGCGGCGACGGCGGTGATCGAAGACCGCCGAGGCCTCAAACAGCCCCACCCACAGATCGGGCGACTCCGCGGACCGTGCGGCCACCTGGAGGGTATCTAGACGCCATCCCTGCTCGAAGCCCAGGTATCCGGCCAGGCCACCGATAAACGGTACCGGCTCCAGCGCCTGGCACGGCTGGTGTTGCTGCTTCATCCAGCGAAGGGGATCGTCGACTTCCCTCCCCGAAGGCCCCTCGATAAAGGTTTCGCCTCCTTCGACGATCCACCGCTTGGGAGCACATAGCAAAATGGAATGAGCTCGTTCTTCACCGGTATCGCCCTGGTGCTCGAAGAGGACGGTCCGCCCCACATGCTCCATACAAAACGACGCCGCCGACCATGGTGTGGCGGCGGCGTCGAGGCTGAGATATTCAACGGGCATCAGCGCTCGCTGTGGCGAAAGACGACTTCCACTCGGTCGTTGTTATCGGGGCTGCCTGGATAGCGAATTTCACTTTGGCCAAATCCCTCGGTTTCGATACGATCTCCATCAATCCCGGCTTCGATCAATGTGTTGCGCACCCGTTGGGCTCGTACCTGAGATAGAGTGCGGTTCTGGGTCGCTCCCCCTCCGGCCTGCGTATATCCCTCGATTCGTACTGTAAACTCCTGGTACTCGCCCACGATATCAGCCAGCACATTGAGCATGGCGTCGGTCTCTCGACGAAAATCCTCTTCATTGGGCTCGAAGAGCCGCGCCATGATGATCCGAACCCCGTTGGGGAGATTCTCTGTAAATCGTCCGCTGTAATTGGCGGAGGCCAACTCCTGAATCGCTCGAATACGGTTATCGGGTTGCATTTTCTCGACCATTTCTGCGTGCAGCGGAATGGCGATCTCATTGGCCTCCTCGTAAAGCTGGACGGCGAAGCCGGCCTGGCGATGCGCCGTTCGGGGATTGTCCGAAAGGAGGTCTTTGGCCCGCTCCAACTGCGATTCGGCGCGCTCGAAGAGACTGCGCGTTCGGTCGTACTCATCCGCATTATGCTCCAGCGCCTCCTGCCGCAATTCGTCGGCCTGGGCGATCCGCTCATTGGCTTGCGCCACGATGTCACCGCCCCCTTCCCCGGAAGCCAAACTCGCCGTACCACTCTTGGCCTGTTTGATCTCCCGGTCCAATATCTGCAGCTCCTGGGCCAGCTCATTGCGGGCCTGGGTGTACTCCCGAATTTGGGGATCTACCTGTTGGACCTGGGCATTGATCTCGTTGAGTTCGTCGATGTTCTGAAATTGCAGGTAGATCGCTTCCGCCGTTTGAAGACGCAACAGTCCCAAAATGGCGTATTCTTGGGAACGCTGACCGCGACCATCTTCCTGGGCCTCACGGGAAACACGTCGATATTGACGGGCCTCTTCGTGGTATCGGGCGGCATTGGGAATTTCGCGAAATTGCCGGGTGTCCTCCGAGCGAAGCTCTTGTTCCAGTTGTAGCAATTCCTGGGACGGCTCCACGGATCCGCAGGCCATTACAGAGGTGATGAGGACGACGAATAGGGCAATGAATAAGGGGGGGATCCACCGCATCTGAATACTCCTAACAACGACGAGTTAAGACCTGGTTAGAACTCTCCCGATGACGTAGGGAGCAATCTGGCTAACAATTGCGCACGAAGCCCACTGTTAGCTGCGACCGACGCTGGTTTCCAACAACCAGGTCTACGGTCGAAAAAAATTAGTTTTGCCTGCGAATCCGTTCCAGCTCCTGCTTTTGTTCCTGCTTTTGCCTCTCCATTCGCTCGATCTCCTTTTTCAGCGACTCCACCTGGCGTTTGGAGTTTTCGTAGGATTGACGCTGGCTGTCGATGGAATTGATGATTCGATTGGCCTGGATCAGTGCTTCCAAAAGATCGATGGCGTGATCGACCCGCCGGATACGTTGCTCAACGCCACTTCGAGCTCCGCCGGAGGCGAGCTGATCGGCTTCCTCAAGCCAGGTGCTCGCCTGCCGGAATTCCTCCGCGGCATCGGCGTTGATGGCGTCTGTTTCGAGTGATTCGAGCTGCGCTCGTAGCTGTGCAACCTGTTGTTCCGGGCCGGATGCATCGTCGGCCTGGGCAAATGGCGCCGCCACCAGCAGCGCGCAAAATGCGACGACCACTCCTAGCCACCAAGTTCTGTGCTGCGCTGAAACCATAATAACTCCTCTCAGACTACCAGCCAAAAACCGATTCGGTTGAAACCCTCCTACACACTCAGGAGCTCTCCAACAGGACCTACCGGGTCAATCTTTATAACGATTCGACAGCAAGAAGGCTACCGCCTCTCGGACGCTGTCATCACAATAACCATAGCGTTGTTTGAGATTCGACAGGGTGGTCTCCACGGATTCCACCTCCGAGGAGCTCAGTGATTCCTCGTCCCCCTCGAAATAGGTCAACAGATTTTCTTCGATGCGGCGAATCTGGCGGTGTCGCTCCTCGAAAAAGGCTTCCTGCAATGCCTCGAAGATGGTGGGGAAGATCTTTCGATAGTCCACAGACTCCGCCGGATGGTCGATGGAGAAGGCGGCGATGGAGGAGATGAGACTTCGGCGAAAATCCTCCGGGTCCTCCTCAATGGTGATCGTCTCCTCAATTTCAGCCATCAGCTCCTCGTCGGGCTCCTCGTAGGATCCGGTGATCTCATTGTAGACCTTCTCCCCTTTTAGCGATTGGCTGACATGATCCATATAGCGCCCAAAGAGGTCTTCGTACTGATCTTCTTCGACCAATCCCATGGCACTCCTTATCTCGACGTCGATCATATCCAGATAGCGTTCGCGGACCACATCGATGAAGTCGTCATGGCGGTGATAGGCGCCGTCGGGCTTCATCTGTAAAAAGGGGAAAACGCTCGCGTCTTTGACCAACTCGCGCAGCTCTTCAAACACCGCCAGTGGGGATAGGGTCGGATATTTGTCGTTCTGGCTTGCGTTGAGCAAGATCATCTTCATCTCACGGGGACTGGCCCCGTAACGGCCCTCGTATTCTGCGGTCTCTGCGCCCTCCTCCATCATATCCGGGACCACCGCCTTGAGTTCGCGGGCGCGCTCCGGGCCGATATCGGAGGGCACTTTGCCGCGGGCGTAGAGATCGGCCTTTTCCAGGGGCGTCAATTTGGCGATCACATCGCGAATCGAGGAGTCATAGTCGTTGGCATCGGGCCGCTTCAGCCGCGTCAACACTGCCCATAATGATGCCACAAAGGTCGTATGAGGGGCGATGCGCTTGATGAAATTGACGCTCTTTATCTGCTCCGAATAGATCAACTCCTCCACTGTATAATCCAGCAGGTAGGGTACGCGGACAAGCTCTACCCTCCCCTTAAACGAGGAGTAGTCTGCACTTTGTTTAAAGGCGTCGAGATAGTCCTCGTTGGCCGTCGCCATCAACACCGCGTCCAGGTGCAATATCCGATTCTCCAGCGAAACTCGTGCCTTCTCACTGGTGGAAAGTAGATACTTATTGTAGTCCGGGTGGCGCTTAAACAGATCGTCGTACTCGATGAGCCCCCGGTTACCGTCGACCAAATCTCCAAAGGGCTCGAAAATGGTTTGGTTTTGGAGGCTCACCGGCAGTGCCTTGAGACTGCGATCCACGGTCAGTTGCCGAAGCCCGGCGTCAACGCGCATCTGCGGCTCCACGGTGATCGCACCTCGCCGATAGCGGCGACTGATGAAAAAACGCTCCACCTGCACATGGCGCAGCATCTTCTCGAAATCACCGCGGTAGGCTGTCAGCAGTGCGTCGAAGATCTGGCGGTTGGTGTGGCTTAGGTTGCCGCGCAGAATATATTCGCTGAGGGCAAAGGGGGTCGACGGGCTGTCACTGTCCTGCTGGAAACCATCATCGAGACGACGTCGGATTCCGTCGCTGTCGGGCTCCTGCGTGGGAACGATGCTATCTGGGATATAGTCGTGGAGCAGCCGTTGGCGCTGCTCTTCGGGGATCAAAAACAGGGGATGATCTTTTAGATCGCTGGCGATCTTGGCATCGACGTCCTCGTCGTCGAGAAAAGCAAAACTCTCGAGCTGGGAGCTCTCGACGGTGCGAGCGCGATAGCCGCCAAAGCCAATGGAGCCACCGTCGGCGAGCTTTTCGGTCGGGAAAATCCAATTGAAGCGGTACAGGGCCCCTTCCTCGGTGCTCGAATAATGCTCCAGGGCGCGCATCATGGTCTCAATGAGGGTGCTCTTGGCGCTGCCATTGGGGCCATGAAGCAAGATCAATTTATTGATCCGCCCTTCGCGCACGAAATTGTCGACCAGGCGAAATACGTGTTCCTGGGCTTTGTTTTGACCGACCAGCCGGTCTCTTCCATCGTCGAAGGGGGTATCGAAGAGCCCAAAATGATCCACCTCCCCCCACACCAGGGGTTTGGTTTCTCGACCGTAGTACAAAAAGCAATCGCGCAGGTATTGGACACTATTTCTAGCGTGACGGCGGGGATGCTCGGCAAAGGTGTCCAGAAATTGCGGAAAGCTCATAATTCGTCGGTTCGCTTCGAAATCCTCCCGCACTTCAGAGGCGACTTCTTCCAACAATTGCTGAGTTTCGTTCATATCCACCTGGGGGGCGAAAGAAAGGGGTCGGCGTCACAAGCTGTTGGGGTAAACTCTTTGTCACTTAACTGAAATGCCGCACCTACGAGATGAGCGTGCCAGTTTTCGGGTCGACCCAAGTGCAGACGTAGGTTCATTACTTCAAATGAGGGGCGACCAATAGCATGGTGCGTTCAGTCACCGAGGACTGCGTTTTAGGTGAAATGACGAAGCGCTTAAGTGATGAGGCGTTCAATTCGCTTCATCCGATTCCGCGGCTTCGACGACGAATTTCACCGGTTCATCGCGAAGAATATGGCAAACGTCATCGTTGCACACACTGAGAGTCGCCCGGCCCTCCACTTCGTATTCGCCCGCCGACTGGGCCGTGACGGATACCGGAATCCGCGCCTGTTCCTCCAGAAGCTGCATGCCATCGGCGTCGATGGTGGACGCTCCCAATTGCAGATCCTCACTGGATTCCAACTCGATGGACCAGGGAAAATCGAGATTGATCTTCAGATCAGGGCTCGGCACTACCTCCAATACAACTTCCTCTTCGTCTCCGGCGGCCACCCGAGCATCGCCGACCCGCACATTGTAGTGATGGGAGTTGCTGGTCGCCGAATCCGACTCGGGCTGAACGGCCTCCGCATCGTAGGTCTCCCGCTCGCATCCGACCACCATGGTAATCATCACGGCCAGTGCAGCAAGGATGCTGAATTTCATCCACATATGATTGGCCATAATTGCCCTCACTGAGTATGAGTTAGAGATTGAATTTGAAACACCGGGCGCCCGGATGGCAACCTTCGTGTATTCACAAGCGTTTGGCAAACCCACTTTGTTCCCGTACTCCACCCCCTGATTTGGCCCGGAGCCCGGCGACCGGACTCCTTTTTGTCGTACAGATCGCATCGTCGACCGAAGACGACAATGAGATCGGAGCAATACGCCTGTGAGACAAAATCCACGGGTTTTCACGTGCGCTGTGGAAATGTCTGGTCTGTTGCGCCTGTTCAGCCCTTTCATCGCCACCAGCGACATTGCGGTGGCTTGCCTTCGTATCCCTGCGCCTGCATCCTGAGATTGTGTCAAAACGCATCGCTTACGCGTGCCCGGCAATTACGCGGTTTAAAATATAATTATATTTCCGGTTTCTAACGCCCCGTCAGACGAGCGCGCGCAGGTCGCCCCCCGTCATCCCACGAAACTTATGACGAACGACTCACAACGCATGAACAGTGTTTTTTCCTCCTCACGGATGTTGAGGAAAAACCGAATCCGCAATTTATTGGACAATATCTTTGTCCAATTTGTGGCTTTCGCCGCCTTCGTAGCCGCCGTGGTGGCAATTTTGGTGGGCGGGATCGACGACCGCGACCAGGAGTTGACAGAGTCCAAAATCGGTCAGGTAGCCCCGTATACCATCGAGGCCGCCCGCGATTTTTCATTTGCTGAAAAAGACGTCGCTACCTCCACGGAGCTGCGCGAGGAGATCGCGCGCTCAGTACCAGCGGTCTACGACTGGCAAGAAGGTCTAAGCCAGTCCCTACAGGACGAAGTGCAGACCGCGTTCAATTCCATGCGCCAGGCCATGAGCGCCGAGGCCCGGGAACATCTGGCCGTGGAATCCCCGCAACGATTGGAGGAGATCGATGAGCAGATCACCTCCACCACTCTGGAGCAACGGGCCCTGATCGATACGTTATCCTTCGAGCGCCGAACTCACCTGGCCCATCAACTGCGCGAGGAATATTTCGACAACAATCTAAGCGCCCGCATCTCCGATTCGGACTTTGAGGCTCTGGCAAGACAGGGGTTTCCCGTGGCCGCCGAGGAAAGCCTGGTTGCCATCATCGAGGATGTCATGTCCGAACTTGTGGTCACCAATACGGCCCAGATCGAGGAGGAACGGGACCGAGGCATCTATCTTCGCCGACTGCGCAACGACGAGGCGCTCATCGAGTATCACATCACCGATCTCGACGATCGCTTCGTGGGCTTTGACGAGAGTTCGCAGCTCGTCGAGGAGGCTGCACAAAAGCATCATATGAGCATTACCGGCGCCGAATTGCGCCAGGCGATTACGGCCGTGGCAGCGGCACAGATCGAACCCAACACCACCTATAACGAGGCAATGACCCTCGAAAAGCGCCAGGCCGCCCGGGACTCCGTGGCCGACCAGGTGGTGCGCGAGGATTTTCGCGAAGGTCAGGTCATCATCGAAGAGGGCCATATCATCACCGAGCGCGACTTTCGTATCGTCGAGGAGATGATCGATGATGACGAGCTCTATCACACCACTCAGGTGTTGAGCGGCGTTGCCCTATTCGGGTTGCTGTTGTTGATCATTTTGTATGGATTCGGCCGCCGAAATATCCGGGACTTCCGCCCCGGCCCCAGAGATATTGTCTTTATGGGGACTACCTTGTTGGTCATGCTGTTGATCACCCGGGTCGGCACCTCCGTAGGTCATGCCCTGGCTGAACAATCCGGCGATATCCCTCTGGAGGCGTGGTATTTCATAATTCCCGTCGCTGCTGGGGGAATGCTGATACGTCTGGTCCTCAACAGCGAACACGCCATTGTCTTTACGGTACTCTTCGCCATCTTTGTCGGTGTGATCGCCGCTAATTCTCTGTATTTTGCAGCCTTCACCATCATGGGAACCCTGGTGGGAATCACCACGGTACAACAGGTCAAACACCGGATGGCACTGATGTGGTCCGGCGTCGCTGTGGGAGGCGTCAATTCGCTGGCGATCATCGGCTTTTTATTGATTCAGGGAGAGCTGTTTACGATGACGGCGGTGGTGACGATCTTGCTCGGGTTCGGCGGTGGTATCGCCGCCGGCTTTTTCATCCTCGCCGTACTCCCCGTCTTCGAATCCGTCTTCGGCTACACCACGGATATCAAGTTGCTGGAGCTGGCCAATCTCAATCAGCCCCTGTTGCGGGAATTGATCTTGCGCTCTCCCGGCTCCTATCACCACAGCATGATGGTCGGCTCTCTCTGTGAGGCTGCCTCGGAGGCCATCGAGTGCAACGCCCTACTCGCCCGGGTCGGTGCCTATTATCACGATATTGGTAAGGCCAAAAACCCACAGTATTTTGCGGAGAATCAAAAGGCCGGAGAAAATCCCCACGACAAGCTCAAACCCAATATGAGCGCTCTGATCATCAAGTCTCATGTCAAAGACGGACTGGATATGGCCCGACGCCACCGCCTTCCGACTGAGATTCAAGACTTTATCGCACAACACCACGGAACGAGCCTGATCGCCTATTTTTACCACAAGGCTAAAGAGGCAGAAGATCCCAATATCCCGGAGGTTGCCGAAAAGGACTTTCGCTATCCGGGACCGAAACCACAAACCCGTGAAACCGCCATCTGCCTGCTCGCCGACGGTGTGGAAGCCGCCAGCCGCGCCATGCGCAATCCCAGCCCGGCGCGCCTAAAAGGGGTCGTCCAGACCATGATCAATCGGGCATTTACGGATGGGCAACTCGACGAATGCGAATTGACACTCAAAGATCTCAATAAAATCGCCCGGGCCTTCACCCGGATTTTGACCGGAATTTATCACCAGCGCCCGGAGTATCCGGACGACAAAAAACAACGCCCCCGAGATACGTCCGGCACGGTCGGACGTAGCCCCCAACCCAAAAAGGACAAACACTCCGTAGACGCCGCGGCCAACCGGCGAGGTTCGGAGACCAGCTCCGATGCCTGGGAAATCGCCGACATGGAAAATAAGCGAAAGGATAGTAATGCCCGTCGACGTGACAACAACGGGTCAGACGACTCGTCATCAAAGGATAGAAACAGCGATCGAGAGGATCGAGACACACCTCGAGACGATCTACCGCGCCTTGGAACTTCGTGACGACCCCACCATTTCGATCCTTTTGACCGATGACGAGACGATCCGAGAGATCAACGGTGAATGGAGAGGCATCGACGAGGCCACGGACGTACTTTCATTTCCGGCGCATCCAGCAGACGATTTCCCCGAAAGTCCGGATCACCTCGGCGATATCGTCATCAGCCTTCCCTATGCGCAGCGATTGGTGGAGGCCCAAGACCACCACCACCGCATCGCCGCACAACTGGGCATAAAACCGGAGGCACTGCAGTGGTCACTGGAGGACGAGGTCTCGTTTTTATTCGTCCACGGGCTTTTGCATCTCGTCGGCTACGATCATGGCTCACCTGAGGAAGAATCTCAGATGCGCACGATGGAGCGCCGTCTGTGGCAACAAATGACCGACTGAATATCTCATCGTTACGGACATCATGGAAACTCTCGACGAATATACTGCGGCCTGCCCGGCCTGCGATCGCAACCGCTACCTCATCGAATCGGACCGTAATTTTACGCGAGCACGGCGCTGCGAGCAGTGCTTCGACGTCTGTCCCGTCTGTGAGGGACAATCCTATACCTATGAGCGCGACGAACGGGGTTACGAAATCGCTCGCCAATGCCCGGTTTGCGGAGCGCTCAATCGACGTATCGAGGCATTCAATGACGCCTCGATTCCCCGCCGGCACAGCGATGCCAATCTGGAGAATTTCGAGACCAGTCGACAAAATCCGGACGGAAGCACGGGGGAGCCCATCGGCAACCTGAATCGGGTCCGCTTTCAGCTCTATAACTGGGTGAAGGGATTTAGCCCCGGTGAACAGGGCTTTTTGCTTCACGGCAAAGTGGGCACCGGAAAGACACACCTGCTGGCCGGCACCATCCGACATCTGACGCTGGAGAAGGGAATTTCGGCGAGGTTCGTCGAATTCACCCATCTGCTCAGCGAGATTCGCCAGCAATTCGACCAGGGACGCGGTGAAGCGAGTATCCTGGCGCCGTTGATCGAACACCCCGTGTTGGCGATTGATGAATTGGGTAAGGGCCGAAACACCGAATGGCAGCTATCGATCATCGATGAGATCATCTCCAAGCGCTACAACCGCTCGCTGACGACCCTCTTTACGACCAATTACCCCCTGGAGCAGGAGGGATTGCCCACCGGCGATGCGTCGACTGGCAATTTTCAGCGGGCGGCCTCAGCGACCACTCTGCGCCAGCGGGTGGGCGAGCGGGTCTATAGCCGGCTCTTCGATATGACGGAATTCATCGCCATCGAAGCGCCGGACTATAGACGCCGCACGGAATGACTCGAAGGACTCAGTTTCTACACTGCGCTTCTTCGAGATCCGCAAACGGGTGATAATCAGTTCCAGAGGTGGCGACTTCATCGATGCACATGCCGGCTTCCACACTGAAGCCGTGGTCCGTGGCCTCCGAGGTGAAGTCCAACTGACCGCGCAGAACCTGGAAGTCGTCCCAGGTCACCAGAACCGCCGGGCTGTCGTCGCCGTGAAGAACGATGCTCAAGACCTCGTCGAGCATCCACTCTTCGAAGTCGTCGTAATCACCGGCGACGCGATGGAAAAAGGTGCCGAACTCCAGCTCGAATCCGGGCGTTACTGAAATCTTGAGATCGTCGCCTTCCAACTCCATGATTCCGTCCAGCATCCCGCCCATATTGCTGTTGAGCGCGATATTGAGCACCTCTTCACCGTTGACGGTCATGACAAAGGGGCTGCCGCCGAGTCCGACGTCGCTCCAGGTCAGTTGCTCGGCGTTGGGATCGAAGACCACGGTTCCCGTCATCCCATCGAATTGGATACCGATTTCAGCGGGATCATCATTTGCAGTCAGTCCCCATTCGTCGGTGAATTCCGATTCTTCGGGGTAGTCGTAGTCGCCCCGAGCGCCATAGGAACTTTCCACGAAGCTCAACGCAAAGGAGTCGAGGCCCAATGAACCGCTGAGGGTTTCCTCCGCGGGATTCATACCGAAGGCAAGCACTTCACCGGCGGCACCGATGTCGAGCGAGAAGTCTCCAGCGACCTCAACCCCCACATCGTCGTGAATGCTGAGCGCGACGCGATGATCATCTCCACTGGCGTAATAACCGAACTCCACCTCTCCCTCGAGGCGATCCGGAAACGGTACCATCTCCTCTCCAGCCAAGTCCGTCAGGTAGTCGACGACATCTTCCCAATTGTCGAGAACCGTGGACACGCTCAATTGTTCTGGGCCGAAGGTAAAGGTCAGGGCATAGATCTCATCGGGTCCCAACAAGATATCGATGGCCACCGTTTCGTCGCCCACAAAATTAGCGACCAGTCTCACCTCTGCGGAATTGACTTCGGAGACGCAATAATCGTAGTCCTCGGGATACTCCTGCAGATCGGCGCAGAGGACTTCTCCACGCAACAGATAGGTCACATCGCCGCTTCCCGATTCCTCGATATTGTCGCTGGTAAATACGTACTCCGAAAGGAGGTCATGGAGTTCCTCATACTCTCCTTCCACCGATGCGGAATCGGGCGCCATATCGCCACAAGTTCCTCCGGCACACTCGGCGCCGAATGCGTATTCGTTGACCATCGCCGATGACTCGAGCATGACCATGCCATCGACCAATGCTTTGGAGGCATTTTCCCCGCTGGTAGAAAGCGCTCGCTGTACGTCGCGGTGATCACCGCTTTCACCGCAGGCAAACGCCATCGTCACTGCTACGAGCACACAAAGTAATATCGTGAATTTGTTGTTGAACATCAGTTTCCTCCGTTGTTAAGAATTTACCTTCCAATCAGTCGTCATTCGACACCGCAACACGTTGTGCAATCTGCATACCACCGTATTTGCCGGCGATCTACCAGTCATTTTATCAATACCTGGTGTATCCTTACGCCACATCTGCTGTAGAAGTTTATCGATCATCAATTCCCGGCTGTGTTTTTCCAATGACGGATAATGTCGCTGGATATTCAGTGAATCGTCGATGTCGCCGGGCGGTTTTCGATCACTATTGTCATTATACGCTGACTCAACTGGCCTTTAAATGGACCAGAAGCGCTGAGATGGCCGCCGGAGTAACCCCGGAGATGCGCGAGGCCTGGCCGAGGTTGCCGGGCCGTACGGTCGCCAGCTTTTCTCGCACTTCGTGAGAAAGTCCATGGACGCTGGAGTAATCGAGTGTGTCGGGGATGCGCTTTTCTTCCATCTCCCGCCGGCGAGCGACCTGCTCGCGCTGCCGTTCGATATAGCCTTCGTATTGGACCTGAATTTCAATGGCCTCCCGTGTCTCGTCGTTCATCGGGGCAAACTCTTCATCAGGTGCCACATGAGCGATCAGTGGGCGTAGGCTCTCCAGATCAACATCGGGACGCCGAAGCAGCGCCTCCAATGTCATACCGTTTCCCAGACCGCCGATGCCACTGCGCCCGGCGACTGCCAGATTCTCCTGCGACGCTCCCACCATGGTGTCCGCCAGAAACGCACGCATTGCTTCGATCGCTTCCTTTTTGCGGCTGAATTTCTCGTAGTGCTCGTCGGACAAAAGCCCCAGCTCAAATCCGTACTCCGAAAGGCGCCAATCGGCGTTGTCTTCACGCAATAACAGCCGGAACTCGGCGCGGCTGGTAAACATGCGATAGGGCTCGTCGACTCCGGAGGTGACGAGATCGTCGATGAGGACTCCAATATAGGCTTCGTCTCTGCCGAGTACGAAGGGCTCCTGACCGCAAATTCGCATCGAGGCGTTGATCCCCGCCATCAGCCCCTGGGCGGCGGCCTCCTCGTAGCCAGAGGTGCCATTGATCTGGCCCGCGAGAAAGAGCCCGTCCACTCCTCTCAATTCCATCGAATGATCGAGTTGTACGGGATTGACGAAGTCGTACTCCACGGCATAGCCGGGGCGCATGATCTCGGCATGTTCCAACCCGGGAATGGTCGCCAGAAATTCGATCTGAGCGTCCAGCGGAAGACTCGTCGAAAGACCATTGGGATAGACCTCGACGGTATCGAGCCCCTGGGGCTCCAAAAAGACCTGGTGCTGGTCCTTATCGGCAAAGCGAACCACCTTGTCCTCCAGGCTCGGACAATAACGGGGACCGACGCCCTCGATGACCCCGGTGAACATCGGCGATCGATCGGTGGCAGCGGCGATAATCTCGTGGGTCTCGCTGGTGGTGTGGGTGATAAAGCAATCCACCTGTTCCATCATTGGAGGGTCGTGATAAAAGCTAAAGCGCCGCGGCGGATCATCGCCCTTTTGGCGCTCCAGTCCATCCCAATCGATGGTCCGGGCGTCCAATCGGGGACAGGTCCCGGTCTTGAGCCGCCCCATCTCCAAATTCAGATCCGCCAGCGTCGCCGATAACCCATAGGCCGCCTCATCTCCGGCGCGGCCGGCCTTGAAGTTGTCGAGTCCCACATGACATAGGCCGCGCAAAAAGGTCCCGGTCGTAACCACCACCGTATCGGCTTCGTATAGAACGCCGAGTTTTGAGATCACACCGGCGACCTTCCATTCTCCGTCTTCTCGTAGAATATGAAGGTCCTCGACACTTCCCTGCTTGATGTCGAGGTGGTCCGTATTCATCAACGTGGTCTGCATATTCTTGCGGTAGGCCCGCATATCACATTGGGCACGGCTGGAGCGCACGGCCGGGCCCTTGCTCTGATTGAGTCGCTTGTAGTGAATCGCCGACGCATCGGCGACAAGCCCCATGACACCTCCGAGTGCATCGACCTCCCGTGCCAGATGCCCCTTTGCGACACCACCGATGGCCGGATTGCAACTCATGTGCCCAATGGTATCGATATTCATCGTGATCAGCAGCGTTTGATGCCCACGCCGGGCCAGCGAATGCGCCGCTTCACACCCGGCGTGGCCACCGCCGATGACGATCGCTTCGTAGGATTTAGGGGTTTTCAACATCTTTGATCACTCCAGGCTAAACTCGGTTTTCCAGCACGCTGCGAGTCGGATGGTATCGACATTGCTCGAAAGATCCAGTCAATCCGTGGACAATCGCACTCGCCCTCTTTTACAGTTGGCGTCGCGCCGCTTCGCCTCCCTTTTGCCATGCATATCCCCATGGATCTACAACTCGACCTTCTCAACCCACAGCAACGCCAGGCCGTAGAACATTTCGGCGGTCCCCTGCTGATATTGGCCGGCGCCGGAAGCGGTAAAACCCGGGTGATCACCCATCGCATCGGCTATCTCATCCGAAAGGGAATCGCTCCCGGGGATATCCTGGCGGTCAGCTTTACCAACAAGGCCGCCGACGAGATGCGTCATCGGGTCGCCGGATTGACGGGTGCCGATATTGCCTCTGATGTTTACCTTTCGACCTTTCACAGTCTGGGCGCCGACATACTGCGCCGTGACATCGACCACCTAGGATACAAACGTCCGTTCACCATCCTCGATCAAGGCGATCAACTGGCAGTGGTAAAGGATGCCATCGACGAACTCAAACTCGATCCGGAGCAGGTCGACCCGCGGCGCATTCTCAGCTTAATAAGTCGTGCCAAGATGGGATTCTGTGAGCCCGAGGAGTTGGAGGGGCTTCGCTTCGACCCCATGATTCCGTTTGCTCAGGCTGTGTTCGAGCGCTATCGCAGTGCCCTGCGGGGCCTGAACGCCGTCGATTTCGACGATCTGATATGCCTTCCGGTGGTCTTGTTTCGGCAGCAGGAAGAGATCCGTTCTCGGTGGGCGGAGCGCTTCCATTTCGTCATGGTCGACGAGTACCAGGATACCAATCAAACCCAACTTCTCTTCTTGGATGAGTTGGTGTGCGACCACCGGAATATCTGCGTCGTCGGCGACGACGATCAATCGATCTATGGGTTTCGCGGTGCCGTTGCGGAGAATATCCTGGAGTTTGAGCATCGTTTCGACAACACACGGGTCATCAAGTTGGAGCAAAACTATCGCTCCACCAATCATATCTTGGAGGCCGCCAATACGCTTATATCGAATAATCAAGTCCGCAAGGACAAAGCCCTTTGGAGTGCTCAGGGCGATGGCGATCCGATTCGCTGGGTTCACTGCGCCGACGAGCGCGAGGAGGCGGAGTATGTGGCCGCCGAGATCGAACGGCTAAAATTCGACCGAGGACTGCAGTATAGGGACTTCGCGATCCTCTATCGCGTCAATCCCCAGGCCCGTCCCTTTGAAGAGGCCCTTCGCGCATTTCGAATCCCCTATACCATCGTCGGTGGTACCGAGTTCTTCGACCGCAAAGAGGTCAAGGATTTCATCGCCTACTTAAAGGCCTGCCTCAACCCCAATGACGAGATCAATCTGCGGCGCATCGTCAATGTTCCCCCTCGCGGAATCGGCCCTACTCTCCTGGAGCGGATCAGCGATTTTGCACTGGAGCGGGAGCTGGCGTTTTTCGATGCCCTCGCGGAAGTCGCCGCCGACCCTGACCATATCCATCGGCTGGGCCCCACGGCCGGTCATCACTTACAGCAATTGGTCGATCTCCTCTCGGCATTTCGGGAGCGATTTTCGACGGCCCGAAACGAGAAGTCACCACTGGTGGAGGTAGGCCGGGCCTTTCTCAAACGCATCGGTCTCATCGAACATCTGAGAAATACCGAAAAAAATCCGCGCCGCGCGCGCCGACGGATTAAAAACGTAGAGGACGTACTCGGCAGTATCTCTACCTTCGAGCAGACCGAAGGTGGCACATTGCGTGGATATCTAGAGCGGATTTCCCTGGATCGCTCCTATGACGCCGATGATGAAGACGAAAAGCGCGGGGTGCGACTGTTGACTCTCCATTCCTCCAAGGGGCTTGAATTTCCGGTCGTCTTCTTCGTGGGAATGGAAGAGGGATACCTACCCCATCACCGAAGCATGGATGCCGATGATGATATCGCCGAGGAACGTCGCCTTGCTTATGTGGGAATCACTCGGGCAAAACGGATATTATGTCTGACCTCTGCCGGCGAGCGAAGTCGCTACGGTCAGACCCATGAGCGAGAGCCCAGCCGTTTTATCGAGGAGTTGCCGGCGCAGATATTGATCTCTGCGGATGCCTCCGAAAGTGCATCCCTGGCGGATAAAAAAGACGACCAGAATCAAAAATATCTGTCGGCCCTGAAGTCCGCGATTTTTGAGGATTGAAATACAAATAGCCCCCACCGCCAAAAGGCGATGGGGACCATTGGGGCTCGCCTTATCTTTATTGTGTGGCTTAGCCGTCCATGGCGAGAATCATGTACAGATACCAGAACATCATTCCGATCGAACTAAAGAGCGCCAGTGCGGCGCCCACATGTCGGTCCGTCGGATAATGGTGGAGGATGTTGGAGGTTTGATAGATGATAAGGGCGGCGCAAAACCCGACCATGGCGACTGCAAAACCCAACCCCAGCGTAAAGCCAAACAGCACACCACCGGCGATGGCGCCCAAGGCCAACACGGACATTACGATAAGCCCGGTGCGGAGGATGGAGAAGTCCTTTTTGGTGATGAAGACCACCGCCGTAAGTGCTCCAAAGGCTACCACCGTCAATACAAGGGCCTGCACGAGGACATTGGAGTCCACACCGTAGTCCGGCGAAAAGGCCCCGGTCATGACCATCAGATAACTAAAGATGATCGCGTAGGCCCCGACACCGACGAGCAGACCGATATATTGCAATCCCTTGGAGTCGACTCGGTGAGCCATCCAATCACCCAGCCAGCTTGCTCCGATAAAGAGCGCCAAGACGATAAGCCAGCTCGAGGAGACCATAAAGGTCATGACCGGCTCAAAGAATGGCGAATTGATGAATAGCCCCATCATGGCGACGCACAAAAAGATCGCCCCCATCAAATAGGTGTAGGTGCGGCGAATAAACCCCATGCGCTTTTCGGGTATTGCATCGGCCGCTGCCACCTCGCCGGGCCGCAGCGCTGATCGTTTCGCCCGTCTTCTGGACCGTCGTCCCTGACGGGGAGGTTGCTGAGGCTGTTCCCAATCTCCGCCAACGGAACCGTCTGCGGGTCCCCATCCATTATGCTGTGGCTCACCGCCGGGTGGTTGATTCTGATTCATCTTCATCTCTCCTCGAGGTAGATTCACGAGCCGCTACAGAGCTACAATCGATCACTGGCCACTCGTGTTATCAACATCGGTGAAGTTGGTGATTATTTCGCGTCCTGCTCATCGCGTCCAAACATAGTCACTTTTCTCAAAAATTTTCAAGTGGTTCCCGGTATTCGTCGATTGCTGTAAATGCCCTGTTGTGACTGTTCGCAGCCTGCGTATAACGATGGCGCAGGTTGCGGTGTGGAATGTCTACGGGCCACGATGGTGTTAGACGAG
>SKPJ01000338.1 GCA_007119595.1 Myxococcales bacterium | reverse complement strand
GGAATTGAGGCCGGACGAACCGACCGCCCAGGAACTGTTCGTGCGAGCCAACGACCGGCTCAACGAGCGCCAATGGGACGAGGCCATCGAGTTATACGAAGAGGTCACCGACGCCGACCCCGAGCGCTGGGACGCCCATATGAACCGCGCCATCGCCCTGACCCATTCCAACGAGTTCCAGGCCGCCACGGACGCCTTCGGCGACAGCTTTGAGGCCGGCGGCGACCAGGAACCCGTCGTATACTTCAATCTGGGCAACCACTACCAGGAGCGAAGCCTCCACGAACACGCCATCGACGCATACCGAACCTCGATGGCATTGCGCGGCGGTCTGGACTACGAGACCCTGATCAATATCAGCGCCGCCTTTACATTCCTCAATGCCCACGAGGAGGCGCGAGCGACCATCGAACGGGCCATCGAGCTCGATCCGGACGACCCCCGGGGCCATATCACCCTCGGGTTGCTGGAGTACTCCGAAGGTCATCCCGACGTCGCCCTCGATATCTACGACGAACTCATCGCCCATCATCCCGAGCTCGCCAACGCCCATTACAATCGGGGCTATCTACTTTTGAATGCAAACCGCAATAAAGAAGCCCTGCAGGCCTTTTTGACCTATATCGAACTGGCTCCCGACGGACCCTACGTAGACAATGCCGAATCCAGCATATCCCTGCTGGAGCGGCGGCTGGACAGAAACTGATCGCAGCAATGATGGGGGGGCCGTATATTTCGCATATACGCCCGTGGTCGGATGCAGTGAAGATGACTGTTTGAGACCGAGGACTGGAATCCGAAATCCCGTCACTTCCCGGCGCTGGGGCTGATCCCAATGTGGATTAGTTTTCACGCCTTGAGCCGAAGTTGAGCGTAGCAGTCTGCAAAGTCGAGGGCGTGCTGGGCAGCGGCCCTTTCAACGATTGCTCAAGGCGTAATAGGGCGGTGATGGATCACGACTGCCTCAACTTCTCCACCGGGCCTGTGCACACAGCCGCTCCAGCGGAGTAGATTCTGCACGAGTGTGTGGGCCGATTGAACCCGTCGTGACAGCGGCGAAGATTCCACGCTCCATCACCGGGGGACACGGCCTTCTCATGATCTTTTAACCCAAGACAGCTCACCCGGAGCCTGTGTTCGGAACAACAAGTTCACACACAGACTAAACACATATTTCTATCTAATAGCCGTTATTTTTACCCTTAACACCACAAAACGGGACAATTTTACAGTATTTTTGGAAAATTACGTTCACAATTCATTTTCAATGTTATTACAATATACCTAAAACTTTCCCTAACAAAATAACATAAAAACCGACTTGACTATAAAGCCTCCGTTATCATTATACTGTTCAACAAGTTGGTTCTGTGGAGGCGCCCACCCAGGGACGGGTGAGCCCTACATCGCGTCCGGCCGCGGCGGTCGGACGGCAAATTGGAGCGAGTGGTTGTTGCCACGCTCCTCTTTGAGAACCATACCGTATACTCCCTCAATTCTTTTGTTGTCTCAGGAGGAAATTAGTATGGCAACGGGCTCAGTAAAATGGTTCAACAACGCCAAAGGTTTTGGCTTCATTACTCAAGGAGGAGAAGAAGACATCTTCGTCCACTACAGTCAGATTCAGGGCGAGGGATTCAAGACCTTGAAGCAAGGTGAAGTCGTTGAATTCGAGTTGCGTCGTGGCCCCAAAGGTCTGCACGCCGCCAACGTCGTTCGCATGAACGCGCATCAACAATACCCCCAGGATCAACCCTCGATGTAAACGGACCATCAGTCCTGTGACATCTCGAAACAGGCAGTGCGAGCTCGAGATGATACAAAAAAACCGCCACCTCCAAGATCTCGGAGGCGGCGGTTTTTCGTTCTCTAATGCAGTATGGGCCACCGATTGTACGTGTCCAACAGCGGCCAGATTTCAAGGCGTTGAACCGGAATCTTAGATATTGATCTCGATGCGGACCAATTCACTTCCCAAAAAGACGTAATCGCCATGTTGTAGCGGCTCCGGGTCTTTGATCCGCACGAAGGTTCCGTTTTTGGAGTCCAGATCGGTGAGTACAACGGCATCATTCTTCCATTGCACTCGGGCATGTTCTGGTGAGACATGCCGATCGTCGGCGAAGAGAATATCTGTTCCCTCGCGGCCGATGGTCATCGAATTTGCTTCATTGCAATAGGCATCACCGGGTTTGAGCCCTTCCACCACGTGCACCAACCGAAATCGAAATTCCTCCGAGGGACTGACATACATCAACGTGTTATTATCCATGGAGTATTGACCGTTGACGTCGAGATATTCAACTCGAAACCGCTCCCGTCCCACCAGAAATTCATCGCCGTCATCGAGAGTCCGGGGTTCGCGAATCTTGACAAAGGTGCCGTTCAGGCTGTCCTCATCGCGCAGATATAATTTGTTGGATTGATAGAAGAAGGTGGCGTGCTCATCGTCGAGATATTCGTCGTCGGTAAATAGGATCACTCCCGTTTCCCGACCGGCGATATGTTCGGTGGAGTTGAGATGATAACTCAATCCCTCCAATCCCTCCCCGGAGATCAAGATCAATTTGGCCCGGCCCGGAGCCTGCATGGCCCCGAAAAACAGGGTTTCATCGGCCCCTGCTGCACCCTCTTCACCGAAGCTTGCCCCGCATCGACCACAATAAAAATGCTCCTCGGGAACCACGGCTTTGCAATTGCTGCACAAACGAGAACTGGACATGGTCTCCACTCCACTTCTGGATCTCAGATTAAGCGTCCTGCGCAGATTACGCGCAACGCCCCGGCGGGATCAACCCTAACCGTGATCGACGGTATGCTCCATCCCCGTACCTTGGAGCGAATTCGTTGGCGAGGCCGAAAATCGGATGGCTTCCAGAGCCTGTAGCCAGCTCAATCGGCGGCGAGCGCGCGGCGCGCTTGGCGCACGGCGCGGCGAAGCGCCGGGCGAGCATCTTGTTCCAGAGCGGCGAGGTGATCGAGTGCATCGGCGAGCGCAAGATGCCCGGTCGCCCGAACGGCGGCGAGTTGAACACCTCGATCGGGATCGCTCAGGGCATCGACGATCGCCCCGGCGAGTTCCGGGTCCACGGCATCGGCCGATAAGAGCTGAAGCGCCGTCAGCGCCTGGCGGCGCAGACGGGGAGCGGATCGCCCCAATGCCTCCAGGGCCAGCGCCTGCAACAACTCTGGCTCTGCGCTTTCACCGACGGCGGTGGCGGCGTCGAGCATCGACGCAAGCGCATCGTCGTCACTGTCGAGTGCATCGGCGCCAAGCTGCAGCGAGCCGTCGTGGAGTACGCGCAACACCATTTTGTCAGTGTGACTCAACCCGGCCTGTGCTTCGTACTGGAGTACGACTCGAGAAAAAGCGGCCGTTCTGTGGCGACTCCAAAACCGAGAGGCCTGTCCATTGTCCCGGTGTCGCGCGCCGAGGCGTGCCACTGTGCGACGGACTGGGTGTGCGTATTCCTCGCTCACCAACAGTCGAATCAGCCCCTGCTCGACGGCATCGCTCCAGGCATCTGCATCGGCTCTTGGGCGACGCTGACCGGTCCATTTATGCCCGATTCGTCGCAACAACACGGATGCCTCGAATTCGGCATCGAGCCAGTCGAAGTAGCGCACCTCGTCGCCCCAACTTCTGCTCATCGTCGAGCCATTGTCGTCAAAAAATGCCGTCAGTGCCCGTTCCCCCCGATGTGCCAATCCGGAGTCCTCTTTGAATACGAGGGTCCAGGCCACCGAAGCCGCCTCCTCGTCACCATAGGCGCCGAGTAGACGTGCAGCCCAGTTCCCGACGCGATCGCTGCGCTCGATGGCCAACCGAGTAATCAACGGTCGAAAGGCCTCGCCCTCTCCGCGGCGAATTGCCCCTTCCACCACTGCCAAGAGCAGGGCTGCCCGTTCTCTTTCGACGGCCACTGGATCATCGACCAATCTCTGCAAATCACGGAGCAATACGGCCTCCAAAGCCGGATCAGAAGTGGAGGAAATACCGACCATCGCCAGCCGCGGTCCCGTCCCATCGACCTCCGTATCGGCGATATCGACAAGGGTCTGGCGCGCCGCATCGCTGTCGATAAATCCAAGAGCCCACGTCGCCAGATGTCGCGCAGTCGCCGAACCGTCTTCCAGCGCGATCTGCAGCGGCTCGACAAAGCGCTCCTCGCCGAGGCGGGCGGCGACCACGATGGCCATCTTGCGCAGTCGGCGGTCGTCGGAAGCGATGAGCC
Source organism: Myxococcales bacterium (assembly GCA_007119595.1). Lineage (GTDB taxonomy): Bacteria > Myxococcota_A > Bradymonadia > Bradymonadales > Bradymonadaceae > SLJM01. The sequence goes on along the minus strand of SKPJ01000338.1, from coordinate 1,951 downwards.
GCGCCACCTGGGGGCTTGCCAGATCGACATTCATCTCGGCGACCATCCGAAGGGCACGGGCGCGCGCTCCGGAATCCTCGCGCTGTAATTGCTCCACCAAAAGCGGCGCTGCCCGTCCACCGAGTTCATCGAGCGTTCGGGCCGCCTGGATGCGAGCCGACACCGATCCGTGATGCACCGTCAACAACAAGGGCCCGGCCAATCGATCGTAGAGGTCGAATATCAACTGAGCATGGGCGTCGCGGATGGGCATCCGAAATACCAGGGGCGCCCAGCTCGTCTCCAACGCCTCGAGACGTCCCTGCTCATCAGCGATATCCAAAAGCTGCTCCCCGGCATCGCGGATCAATTGATTTTCCGTCGCCTCATTGACGACCAGCATCAGCGCCTCTTCCGCCTCCTCGCTGCGCCCCATCTCCAATAGAGCTTCTGCAAGGCGGAGTCGCACGTCGTGGGCCCGAGGATCGATATCGATGGCCGTCTGGTAATGACTGGCGGCGGCCTCCATATCTGAAATATCCCGATATACATCACCGACCTTCGCCTGCGCCTTGGCATTGTCGGGGTTGGACTCGATGGCCCGCGAGGCGTATTCCACAGCCGCCGCGCCATCACCGGCATCGAGGGCGTAATCGGCCATTCGATTCAACAACTCCTCGCGCTGCCGGGGCTGGTACTCCTTGAGCCGACTCAGAACCTCGATGGCGTCATCGAATCGCTCGGTTTGCACATACGTTCGCTCCAGGGCGAGGAGAATTACAGCCAACTGCTCCTCCGAGATTCCATCGCTTCGCTCCAACTCCAACAACACCTCTTCGGCACCGGAGTGATCCTGGAGTCTGTGCATTGCCTCGGCGAGGAAAAATCCGGCTTCCAGCGCCTCGTCGGACTCCGGTTTTTCAAAGGTCTGCTCCCACTGGCGAATTCTCGCTTGAAGCTCTTGATTTCGATCGTAGATCTCGACAATGCGCGTTCTCGCCTCCCGCGCACGCCGCGGCTCTTCGCTGAGCTCCAAGAGCTGAAACCAGGTCTGGAGGGCTTCGTCCCACCGATCGGCACGCTCCAGGGCCCGGGCCATCGCCCGCAACATTCGCTCGTCGTCCGGCTCCTCACCGATCAAGTCTTGGAAGGCAGCGATGCCCTCGCCCATAATCCCTCGCTGCACCATTAATTCCGCCATCCGACGCCGTCCCTCGCGCTCGCCGAGCCGCGAATTGGGCAATTGCTCCCAGATCTCGATCGCTCGACGCCGATCGCCGCGATCGTAATAAAAATCTCCCACCTGGATCAGCACCGCGTCGTCATCGCCCTCGCGCTGCAATACGCGGTCGTAGATCTCGTGGGCCTCGGCGTGAAAACTCCAATCGGCATAGCGATCGGCCAAGGCCAGCAATACATAGGAATCATTAGCAAATCGACGCTCCACATCGCGAAGTACGTCGGTGGCACTTTCCCGGTCGCCATTTCTCATGTGGTAGCGGGCGAGGCGAAAGGCGTAGCGCTCATCCTGCGGGGCTGCCTGGATGAGCCCCCGGTAGGCGTCGGGTATCTCTTCGTCGCGGCCCAGTCGCTCCAGGACTCGAATGGCTTTCTCGCGGGGCTCGATGGCTCTTCGATCGCGGCGGGCCAATCGTTGGTACGACTCCAGGGCCTCCTCGAGGCGACCCATCTCGGCATAGACATCGGCGAGAAGCGTTTGCTGAGCCACATCGCCGGTGCGCCATCGACTGCCGTATTCATCGACGAAGTCGGCGAGGCGACCGGCTCCGCGAAATACATCGACGATCTCGGCGCGTATCTCTCGGGCGAGCCAGCTATCGGATCGCACCAATCCCTTCGCCTCTTCGTAGGTCTGAAGCGCCTCGTCGTAGTCTCCTTTCATCTCGTAGACATCGGCCTTGTCGCGCAACAAGATTGCCACCTGCCGCGTATCTCTTGCTACCAGCGGACG
>SKPJ01000197.1 GCA_007119595.1 Myxococcales bacterium | reverse complement strand
GCTGCTTCGTTGGCTTCTGCACCGGAGTTGCAAAAAAAGACACGATCCGCAAATGACTGTTCCGTGAGGCGCTCGAGAAGTCCGACCTGTTCGTTCGTATAAAACATATTGGAGACGTGTAGCAGCCGGTCGACCTGATCGTGCAACCCGGCGGTGAGTCGGGGGTGAGCGTGGCCCAGACTGCAGACGGCAATGCCCGCCAAGAAGTCGAGATAGCGATTGCCTTCGGTGTCGGTCAGCCAAACCCCTTCGCCCCGTTCAAAGGCGATGGAGGCCGGCGCGTAATTGGGGGTGTTGAGGCGATTTGCGTGGCGAAAAAACTCATCTTCGGAACTGGTCATGATTCGGTGATTCCCGGGGAGAGCAAGAGTATAGAAGGGGCTGGGTGGAGGCATAGGGCTCAAAGGATATAGCGGCTCAAGTCCTCGTCTTCGAGAATTCCTTCGAGGCGTTGGCGAACGTAATTTGAGGAAATGGTAAAGTCCCCATCTTCGCGGTCAGGGGCGTCAAAGGAGAGTGCCTCAAAGACCTTTTCCATAATGGTGTGAAGGCGGCGGGCACCGATATTCTCCAGGGTGTCATTGACCCGAAAAGCCATCTCTGCCAGCGTCTCGATGGCGTCGTCGTCGAAGCTTACCTCGATGCCCTCGGTGCGCAGCAACTCAATATATTGGCGTGTCAAGCTGTTGCGGGGCTCGGTGAGAATGCGCTGAAAGTCGTTTTCGGTCAAACTCTGCAACTCGACGCGAATCGGAAATCGACCCTGCAATTCCGGGATGAGATCGGAGGGTTTGGACAGATGAAATGCTCCGGCGGCGATAAACAGGATGTGGTCCGTTTTGACCACCCCGTGTTTTGTGGTCACCGAGGAGCCCTCTACGATGGGAAGCAGGTCGCGTTGGACTCCTTCTCTGGAGACGTCGGGGCCTTGCTTGGATTCTCGACCGGCGATCTTGTCGATTTCGTCGAGAAAGATGATGCCCGACTGCTGGGTGCGTTTTAGGGCTTCCTGGGTGATCTGGTCCATGTCGATAAGGCGAGAGGCCTCTTCTTTGACCAATGCCTGCATGGCCTGCTCAACCTTTATGCGCTTGCGCTTTCTCTGCTTGGGAAACATGTTGCCGAAGACGCTTCCCAGGTCCATTTCCTCCATGCCCTGTTGACCGGAAAAGACCTCGATGACCGGGTTGTGGGAGTCGGTCAATTCGATCTCGATGGTTTCGTCGTCGAAATCCCCATTTCGCAGTCGCTCCCGGAGTAGATCCCGTTTGCCTTTGGGGGCATCCTCACTGGATTGGACAACGCCGTCATGGCCGACGATGAAGGTGCCCTTTTCGGCGTGACTGTCGTCGAGCGGTGCTCGCTCGGTGACCATGCCCTCCAGTTGATCGAGGATGCGCTCCTCTGCGATCTCGCGGGCCCGCGACTCCACGCGCTCTTCGGCTTCGGCTTTGACGAGACTGATGCCGAGTTCCAGCAGATCGCGGACCATGCTCTCCACGTCTCGGCCAACGTAGCCCACCTCAGTGAATTTCGATGCCTCGACCTTCAAAAACGGGGCCCGGGCCAATTTGGCCAATCGTCGGGCGATCTCGGTCTTTCCGACCCCGGTGGGCCCGATCATGATGATATTTTTGGGCATGACCTCGTCGCGTAGGTCTTCGTCGAGTTGCCGGCGTCGCCACCGGTTGCGCAGGGCGACGGCGACGGCTCGTTTGGCGTCTTTTTGGCCAACGATGTAGCGATCAAGAGCGGAGACGATTTCGCGCGGCGCAAGCTCGGCGCCCCGGCGTTCATCCAATTTGTCGGAGTCGATTGCCATGAGAAATCCAGAAATTCAAAGTGGAGGCGATCAAGATGATGAAGATTCGTCTAACTGCTCAATGGTCAAGCAGTCATTGGTAAAGACACAGATCTCGGCAGCGATTTGAAGTGCGTTCTCGCAGATCCTGCGCGGGTCCAGATCGGCATGGCGCACCAGGGCACGGGCGGCGGCCAGAGCATAGGATCCGCCGGAGCCAATGGCCACGACTCCTTCTTCGGGCTCGATGACGTCACCGGTGCCGCTGATCAACAGGGTGGTCTCTGCATCGGCGGCGATGAGCAGCGCTTCCAGCCGGCGCAGCATGCGGTCGGTGCGCCATTCCTTGGCCAATTCGACGGCGGCACGGGTCAAGTTTCCGTTGTATTCCTTCAGCTTGCCCTCGAGCTTTTCGTAGAGGGTGATAGCGTCGGCGGTAGAGCCGGCAAAACCACATAATACGCGGTCTTCGTACAATCGGCGAACCTTGCGAGCCGAGCGCTTCATGACCACTTTTTCACTCATGGTGACCTGGCCATCGCCGGCGACGACGACCGTGTCACCGCGACGAACGCTGACAATGGTGGTTCCTCGAAAAGTCATAAATCAACCGTCGGTATCGGAAGCGGAATCGGAGTCGGAGTCGGAAAGTCGCCTTGGCGTTGGTGCGTCGGAGCGTCTGCGCAGGGCGCGTGGATGCGCAGCATCGTAAACCTCCATGAGCCTGTCAATCGACACGTGGGTATAGCGCTGTGTGGTGGACAAATCTCGGTGGCCGAGAAGCTCCTGAATACCTCGTAGGTCCGCGCCAGATCCCAATAAATGGGTGGCGTAGGAGTGGCGAAGCCCGTGCGGTGTGATCGAGGTGTCGAGATCGGCGCGTTTTAGATGTTGTTTGAGCCGGCGCCGCACGGATCGGGTCGACAGACGCCGACCGCGGACCGTCAAAAATAACGCTCCGGCCGGAGTGTGTTCAGTGACCAGTTCGTGGCGACGCGCCAGATAGCGATTCAGTCCCTGGCAGCTCTTTTTTCCGAGTGGAACTTGGCGTTCTTTATTGCCCTTTCCCAGGGTGCGTACCCAGCCCTCGTCAAAATCGACGTCGCCTACGTCGAGGCCGACCAATTCGGATACCCGCAGTCCCGCACCATAGCCCACTTCCCAGATCGCCATATCCCGAATGCCGAGGATATCGTCACTTCGATGCCCCTCCAATAGGTGGATCACCTCGTCGACTCCCAGAAAATTCTGCAGTGGTTGATGAACCTTGGGGGTCGATAATAAAGAGGGTGGATTCTGGTCGACCCAGCGCTTTTTGACCAGAAAATTCCAAAAGGACCGCAGCGTCGAGATCTTTCGGGCCAGCGATGCCGAGGTGTCGTCCTCGAATCGGCCGGCGATAAATCCCCGCAGGTGCCGAAGGGTGATCTCCGCGGGGTCGGGATCGCTCATATCGTGATCTTCGCACAGGTAGTCGCCGAGTTGTCCCAAATCGGAGTGGTAGGCCCGAATGGTGTGATCGCTGGCGCCCCGTTCGACGCGAAGATAGGTGATGAATTGGTCGATACGGCGGGCGAGCATGGCGGCGCTCACAACGGAGAAATGGCCAATCATCCAGCGCTACTGCTGGCGGTGCGTTCAACTTTGTAGACGCCCTTGATCTTTTCGATATCTTTCATGGCCCGCGTGAGTTGATCGCGGTTGTTGACCAGGACTTCAAAGGTATTGACCGCACGGCGATCATCGGTGGTGACACATTGTGCTTCACTGATATTGACGCCGGCGGCCGAAAAGGACTGGCTGATATTGGCCAACAGGCCCGGTTTGTCGGTGCAGTACACACGCACACTGACCGGTCGCCGTGCCGAATCTGGCACCTCCGTATCGTTGGCCCAGCGAACCTCGATCTGGCGCTCCCGTTCGAGATGGCTGACACTTTTGCAATCTCGGGTGTGAATCGACAGGCCCCGGCCGCGGGTGACAAATCCGATAATGTCATCGCCGGGCACCGGATTGCAGCATTTGGCGTAGCTGACCATGACATCTTCGATGCCGTCGACGACGACTCCCGTTTTGCCGCGATCGACGATTTTGCTCCAGAGCTTGCCGAGTTTGCTTTCCTTGTCGTTGGTCTTCTTTTTTTTCTTTTGTTGGTCGCCGTCATCGTCGGTTTCGTAGAATTTCTTGATGACCGTATCGGCCTGCATTTTTCCGTAGCCGATCTCGCCGAGCATCTCCTCCAGGGTTCCAAACCGGCTCTGCTCCAGGGCTTCATCGAGTCGGCCAGATCGCTCCCAGGCGCGAATATTGGTATTGTATTGCTTTAGCTCCTTATCGAGCAGCTCCCGCCCCAGTTCACGGCTGCGTTCTCGTTGCTCCTTTCGCACCGCTTTGCGGATTTTGGTCCTGGCTCGCCCGGTTTTGACGAAGGAAAGCCAGTCCTTGTTGGGGCGCTGGTTTTTGTGGGTGATGATCTCGACGATATCCCCGTTTTTGAGCTCGTGCTTCAAGGGCACCATCTTGCCGTTGACCTTGGCACCGGAGCATCGATGGCCGATCTCGGTGTGGATGGCGTAGGCGAAATCGACACAGGTGGCCCCGGAGGGAAAGCTCAATACGTCACCCTGGGGCGTGAAGATGTAGACCTCGTCGTGAAACAGGTCGATCTTGACCGATTCCAGAAACTCCACCGGATCTTCGTGGTCCTGATGCTCCTCCATGAGTTGGTGGAGCCAGGCGAATTTTTCATCGTCGCGATCGGGGACCGCTTTGCCTTCCTTGTACAACCAGTGAGCGGCGATTCCCTCTTCGGCGACCTTGTGCATCGCGTGGGTTCGGATCTGTATCTCGATGCGCTCTTGATAGGGACCGATCACCGAGGTGTGCAGAGACTGATAGCCATTGGGTTTGGAGATGGCGATATAGTCCTTGAATCGACCGGGGATCGGTTTCCACAGATTGTGCACCAATCCCAGCGCCTCGTAGCATTGAGCGCGCTCGTCGACGATGATCCGAAAAGCGAGAACGTCGAAGACCTGTTCGAACTCGATCTGCTGGTCCCGCATCTTTCGGTAGATGCTCCAGAAGTTCTTGGGCCGTCCGTAGACCTCGGGAGAGATACCGTGTTCTGTGAGCAGGTCGTTGAGAATTCCGATGACCTCCCGGATAAAACTCTGGCGCTGGCGCTTTTTGGAGGCCACCTTCTCGGCGATGTCGTAATAGGCCTCGGGACGCAGATAGCGAAATGAGAGGTCTTCCAGTTCCGTTTTCACCCAGTTCAGCCCCAGCCGATGGGCCAGCGGGGCGTAGATGTCCATCGTCTCTCGGGATTTTCGTTGCTGGCCCGATTCGGACATATATTTGAGGGTCCGCATATTGTGCAGTCGATCGGAGAGCTTGACCAAGATCACGCGCAGATCGCGGGACATGGCGATGATCATTTTGCGGATATTTTCCGCCTGGGCTTCCTGGCGGGTATTGAATTCGAATTTTGAAAGCTTCGTGACCCCGTCGACCAAAAACGCGACGTCGTCGCCGAAACGGGTGCGAATCTCGTCGACCGTGCAATCCGTATCCTCCACTGTGTCGTGGAGCAGGCCGGCGACCAGGCTGGCGACGTCGAGCCGCAGATCGGCGATGATATCCATGACCTCCAAAGGATGCGCGATATAGGGCTCGCCGCTCTTTCGGGTTTGTCCCTCGTGCATTCGACGAGAGTACTCGAAGGCATCGCGCAATTGGGTGATATTGGGGTCTGGATGGTAGCTCCGGACCTTTTTGATGATGGAGTCGAGGCGGTTTTCCAGTTGCATCGGCTTTCGAACTCCTCAGCCCGTAGTCATTGGTCTCATTGCAAGTGATCGGATCCAGTAATATTGACATGTTGAGATCGGTCCTGAACGACGATCTCTTTGCCGTCTGCACTCCATGATACTACGGCATCGCCTCGTTTCGACAGCTTCGCAGCCCAAGACTATTTGGTCGCTGCGCTCCCGGCACCGCGTCGCTCAGTCCTCGGTCTCAAGCAGTCATCTTCACTGCATCCGACCACTAGTATCATCAACGGATGGTGGGTGGGAAACATTCTGGAGCAAACGATGCAGAAGCGTCGTCGGGCTGCAGATGTCACGTAGAGTAACGCAGGGCGGTGTGGTTTGAAAGCGGGCACTCGTTAGTATGGGGTTTGATCAAGCCCCCTTGTTGTGGAGAAACGAAGTTACCCCATGATCTCGACGCCCACCGGCATTTCAAGTTCCAGCTCCGAGACCTTGATGAATTCGATCAAGTTATCGACGTAGGACGGGAAAGGGGGACACAAGTTTTGACCGTCCAACGCTTCCAGAGTGTTGATGGAATTGTAGATGGTCAATTGATTGAAGTCGTCCATGAACTGGCGAGGATTGCGGGTAAATCGCTCCAGATAG
>SKPJ01000355.1 GCA_007119595.1 Myxococcales bacterium | reverse complement strand
TCGCTGTGAGTATCATCAGTTTTGTGTGGACGGAAGCTGCGGACCGGCGCAATTCGTCGTCCAAGATATCGACACCGGCGGGACTTGGTTCGGAGAGGGGGTCGATCTCGTTATTGACACCGCCGACAGACCCCATATCAGCTATGTGCGCAGCTACGAATCATATGACGATTTGCACTTCGATCTCATCTATGTTCACCAGACTTCCAGCGCAGATTGGGACCACAACATCTTGGTCGAAGATTTTCCCGGAGGTCGAAATATAGCTCTAGCCCTCGACAGCCAGGGGAATAGCCATCTGATGTTCTATGACAACGTTGAACTCAGTTACGCATACAACGGCTCTGGCAGTTGGGAAATTGATCGGGAAATATCGCTCCAGACAGCGATGCCGGTATCGGCCTGGCACAATTCAATGGTCATCGACAGCGACGACAATCCCCACCTCGTCGGTAGCTTTCATTACGCCTCCAAGATAGATGGAACTTGGTATGGTTACCCCATCGACACCGGCGATGCTGAAAGCCCTGACATCCCCGCGGTGGCGATCGATGGAGACGACAATTTTCATCTGCTATACACCGACGGAGATGACAATTCTTCTCTGCACTACCTTCGAGGCAAGGGATCGGAGTGGGAGACGGAAGCGGTGGGATCGGGTTATAAACTTTATACCAACCACGGAATTGCGGTCGACGATAGCGGCCGGCTTCATATTGCATTCGTCGACGATGAGGGAGGTAGCGGCGGCGACGACCGGTTGATGTACGGAACGCGCGACGTCGGTGAGAGTAATTGGCTCATTGAAGAAGTCGATCAAGGCGACAATCTGGTGCGCCGACTATCGATGGCGATCGACAGCAAGGGGCGTCCCCATATCAGTTATCACGACTACGAGTTTGATAGTAAGTACCAGTTAAAATACGCCCGGAAATCCGACGGACAGTGGGTTGTCGCCGTCGTTGACCACGACGCTGATATTCAGCTCCACGGGCAGACGGCGATCGACGTCGACTCCCGAGATATTCCTCATATCACGTACTGCAATTGCACCTCTTCCGACCCCAGTGTCCGCTATTCCACCATCGAATGATGGCATCCGGAATGTTGGTGCGATGTGTTCATCGCGATCAGACGTTATCCCTAATCGTCGTCCTTGTCGGCGATACATGCCGAGATATAACTGGCGAAGAGGGGATGGGCCTGGCCGGGTCGGCTTTTGAACTCCGGGTGGGCCTGACAGCCGACAAACCAGGGGTGATCGCGGAGTTCGACCATTTCGACGAGAACACCATCGGGAGAGGTGCCGCTGATGACGAGGCCCGCTTCCTGGAGCTCTTCGCGAAAGGCGTTGCTCACCTCGTAGCGATGGCGATGTCGTTCGGTGACCACAGCAGTTCCGTAGATGCGGCTGGCTCGGGAGTCTTCGACCAATTCGCAGTCGTAGCTTCCGAGTCGCATCGTAGCTCCCATCTCGGCGAGATCCTCCTGGTCCGGCATCAGGTCGATGACCGGCGAGGGAGTGTGTTCGTCGAACTCCGTGCTATTGGCCTTGCGCAAGCCCGCGACGTGACGCGCAAATTCCACGACCGCCAATTGCATGCCCAGGCAGATGCCGAAGAATGGAATCTTTTCTTCGCGAGCGTATCGTATGGCCCGGATTTTACCTTCCGTGCCGCGCTCTCCAAAACCACCGGGAACCAAAATCCCGTCGCAGTCGTCGAGAAGCCGCTCCGGTTCCAATTGCTCGAGTTCCTCGGAGTCGACGAATTGCAATTTCACGTCCGTCTCGTTGGCGATCCCGGCGTGCAGTAGCGCTTCATTGAGCGATTTATAGCTATCGGTGTGGTCGACGTATTTTCCGACGATGGCGATCGTCGTTTCGTGCTTGGGATTTTGAAGCCGTTTTACGATCCGTTGCCAATAGGTCAAATCGGCGGCCCGGGACCAGATATTGAGGGATTCCGCCAATTCGTGATCGATGCCCTCCTCGGCCATCAAAAGGGGCACCTCGTAGATGGAATTGGCGTCTTTGGCGGTGGCGATTCGACGGGTGGGCACGTTGCAAAATAGAGCGATCTTGCGCTTGATCTCCGGAGGGAGTTCGCGGTCGGCGCGACAGACCAGAAAATCGGGTTGGATGCCGATTTCGCGTAGCGCTTTGACGGAGTGTTGGGTGGGCTTGGTCTTGACTTCGTCGGCCGCCGGCAGATAGGGCACCAGCGTGACATGCAAAAAGACGGCGTCCCGATCCCCCAATTCAGCGCCCATCTGACGGATGGCCTCCAGAAATGGGAGGGATTCAATATCTCCGACGGTCCCACCGATTTCGACGAACATCAGATCCGTATCTTCGGCGGCGTCGTAGACCCGCTGCTTGATCTCGTCGGTGACGTGGGGAATGACCTGTACGGTGGCGCCCAGATAGTCTCCGCGGCGCTCTTTGGAGATGACGGCGTCGTAGATCTGGCCGGTCGTAAAATTGTGTTTTTGACTCATCCGTGCCGTCGTAAACCGCTCGTAATGGCCCAGGTCCATATCGGTTTCGGCGCCGTCGTCGGTGACGAAGACCTCACCGTGCTGGAAGGGATTCATGGTCCCCGGATCGACGTTGATATAGGGGTCGAGCTTGGCGAAGGTTACGCGCAGGCCGCGACTTTCCATCAGGGCCCCGATGGCAGATGCGGTGATTCCCTTGCCGAGGCTCGACAGGACGCCACCGGTGATAAAGACGAACTTGGTCTTGCGTTTCTGAGACATAAACAGGGCACTCAATATAGATGGAGTCAGGTTGGCAGGTCGGGCGGACTATAGTTTGGGGTCGACCCGATGACAACTGCTGGCTGGGCTTGGCTGGAAACTAGGTCAACGGTGCGCACCATATTGTCCGGAGTGACGAAGCGAAGGACTTTTAATCTCAGCAGTTTCCCGACGGAGACAAAAGCCATAAGGAAGTATCAGCGATGACAAATCCGACAAATAGCCAGGGAGTACGTCTGCAGGTGGCAGGGGCCAATGAGCGCGATGTGGGGAAGGGAACGGCTCGCCTCAACGAGAAAGCATTTGCCGAGTTGGGGATTGAGCAAGGAGACGTCATCGAGATCATCGGTCAGCGACCGACGGTGGCCATCGCGTTGCCACCGTTTCCGGAGGACGAGGGACTTCCCATCATCCGCCTCGATGGCCTGCTCCGGGGCAACGCCAATATTTCGATGGGCGAGTGGGTGACGATCAAACCCGGCCGTGCACAACCGGCTCAAAAAGTCGTATTGGCCCCGGCCCAAAAAAACCTGCGCCTTCGCGGCTCCGGAAAGGCGTTGTTGCGAACCCTGTTGCGCCGTCCGGTGGTCACCGGAGACGTCATCTCCACCTCGGTGTATCGCCGCACCAAGGATATGGACAAAAACCTATATCCCGAGGAGGTGTTCCGGGCCTTCTTTGAGCAAAAGGCCTTCGGGTTGCAGGAAATTCGGCTCGTCGTGACCAGCACCAATCCTCGCGACGTGGTGCAGATCACGTCCAATACTGAGATCGAGTTGTTGCCCCAATACGTGGAGCCCGAAGAGTCACGTCCGCCGGGTGTGACCTATGACGATATCGGGGGATTGTCGCAGACCATCACGCAGGTCCGGGAGATGATCGAACTTCCGCTCAAACACCCCGTATTATTTCAGCGCCTGGGGATCGATCCACCCAAAGGAGTGTTGCTGCACGGACCTCCGGGCACGGGCAAAACGCTGCTCGCCCGGGCGGTAGCCAATGAGTCGGAGGCCGAGTTTTTGCATGTCGCCGGACCGGAGATCATGGGGCGTCATTACGGGGAGAGTGAAAAGAGGTTGCGCGAGGTGTTCGAAAAGGCCGAACAAGGGGCGCCGGCGATCATCTTCTTTGATGAGATCGACTCCATCGCCCCCAAGCGTGAGCAGGTCACCGGCGAAGTGGAGCGCCGGGTAGTGGCCCAATTATTGACCTTGATGGATGGGCTCGAGCCGCGTCAAAACGTGGTGGTCATCGGGGCCACCAACCGCATCGACGGAATGGACGCCGCCCTTCGACGTCCGGGCCGGTTCGACCGCGAGATCGTCATCGGCGTACCCGATACCGATGGGCGCCGACAGGTGTTGGAGATTCACACCCGGGGGATGCCCCTTTCAGACGACGTCGATATCTCGGAGATGGCGGCTCAGACCTACGGATTTGTGGGCGCCGACTTGGCCGCCTTGTGCCGGGAGGCGGCCATCGAGGCCCTGCGCCGAAATCTGCCGCGGCTCAACCTGGAGGAAGAAGATGAGATCCCCGCCGAGGTGTTGGAGAGCCTGGAGGTGACGCGGCCCGATTTTGCGAGTGCACAGCGCAGGGTGCAGCCATCGGCGATGCGCGAGATCATGGTTCAGGTCCCCTCCGTGACGTGGGAGGACGTCGGCGGTGTCGACAAGGCTCGCCGATCCCTTCGAGAGGGCATCGAAATGCCGCTCAACGAGCCGGAGGCGTTTCGGCGATTGGGCATCCGGCCCGCCCGTGGATTCTTGCTCTTTGGCCCCCCGGGGACCGGCAAGACTCTGATGGCAAAGGCCGTCGCCCGGGAGGCGAAGGCCAATTTCGTGGCCACCAAATCATCGGACCTATTGTCGAAGTGGTACGGCGAGTCGGAACAACAGATCTCAAAGCTGTTTGAGCGGGCCCGCCAGGTGGCGCCGACGGTCATCTTCATCGATGAGATCGACTCTCTTGCGCCGCAGCGCGGAGGCGGACTCGGCGATGCCACGGTCACGGAGCGGGTGGTCAATACGCTGCTTGCGGAGATGGACGGCCTCGACAGCCGCGATGGAGTGGCGGTGATTGGAGCGACCAATCGTCCCACCCTGCTCGACAGTGCGTTGTTGCGTCCGGGACGTTTCGACGAATTGGTCTATATTCCCGTACCCGACGAGGCCGGGCGCAGAACGATTCTGGATATTCACACCCGGGACGTTCCTCTCGGTGATGGCGTCAATCTGGATCGAATCGCCCAGCGCACCTCCGGATATACCGGCGCCGATCTGGAGAACGTGGTGCGACGCGCCGGCCTTTTCGCGCTTCGCGCTGATGTCGACAGTGAAGTCGTCTCTCGGCAGTGTTTTGAAAAGGCATTGCAAAACTCCCATGCCTCGGTCACAGAGGCCATGGAGCGGGAGTACGAAGAAATGCTCGAAAAGCTCAAACAGGAAAGCCCACGGGGACCGGAGCGAATGGGGTTTCAGCTCGGCACTTCGGGGTGACCAGTACGGGCCTTCAAAGGACTCCCGTTTTCTAGCCACCTTCGGAGTTTAATTTCTGGTCGTATATTTGGGGGGATAGCGATGCGCATCAACTGGGGGATCTTCGCCGTCATGGCGCCACTGTTGATCTTGGCCTGTTCCGGCGATGATCTCGATGGACCGGAGCGCAAGGAATTCGCCGACATAAATCGGCTCAGCGTCTTCGTCGATCATGGCGATGTGACCGTCTTTGGAAGCGGACAGGTTCAGGGGGCCATCGTCGATCGATGGTCCAGTTCGGCCTCCACCTTCGACGAGCTGCGCGAGCGAAATACAGGTGGCGAATTGGTCATCGACAGTCGCTGCAAAGACGCTCGCTCCTGTCGAGTTCGCTACGACGTAGCCGTGGAGCGCTCCACCGAGGTGCAGGCCCGCGTCGATCACGGAACACTGCAGCTAAATCGATTGGGGCAGGGACTCGGTGCCGAAGTCGAAAACGGCAGCCTTGTGGCCAGAGGTTTGGAAACTCCTTTTGCCGACATCACCATCGAACAAGGCGATGTTCGATTGGAATTTGTGGAACCTCCACAAAATCTGCAACTGCGTATCGGTGAGGGCAGTGCGGCCACCGTCTTTCTCCCCGAGGGCTGGTATCGATGCGTTTTTGATACGGAATCCGACGCGATCTCGATGGAGGGTCTCGTCTGCAACCCCCAGGCCCAATCGGCCCTGCGCATCGAACCACCGGATGCGGCGGTTCGATTTGAGATCGGTTTCGATGAGTCCTCATCGCCATTTTATTGAGCAGATAAGTTCCGGGTTGACCATATCCCGCCGCCATGGTGGGCGGACAATGGTAAGTCTACCCGAAGATCTATAAAATAATTCCTAACGTGTACTAGCGCACGGGTTGGGGATGGCCAACGAGGTGGTTGTGGGAACAATAAAATTGAGCAAGACATTGCAGATTTTAAAGGCCCGCCTGAATAAATTTCGGGGTGGCCACCTCAGTTTTTCTCTCGAGGTCGACGAAGAAGAAGTCGAAATCGGTGAGGTGATTCGGGCTCATGCCACCGTGCGGGCTCCCGAAGGAGTGGATCGGACGCTGACCTGCATTCGCATCAGTCTGCACGGTGAAGTCCAAGTTGACGGTCGGTGGAAGGACTACGATGAGCGAGCCGAAACGGCACAGGATGTAGCCCTTCCCTCGGGACACGAATACGTCGTTCCCATCGTCATCAAAATTCCCAACAACGCGGTTCTGAGCGAGGACGGTGGCCACTGGCGGTTGCGGGCTCAGGCCGTTGTCGATCGGACCATCGATCCACGCGATGAGGCACCGGTCACCGTAGTCGGTGCTTGACGCCAAAACTGCGGCTTTCCATCAATTCCAAAAGCGGTTCGGGACCGGAGGCGAGTTCGAAAAACGTCAGCTCCGGCGCGGCTCCGATCCGCCAGGGCCAAGACGCCGATCCGAGTCCCCGGTTGATATACAGATAGGTCCCGTCCAGATCGTAGGCTCCGACGTGGTATTTGACGCCCAGCGACTCGGCGATGCGCCGGGTAATACCGGGGATATTGAATTGGTGTCCGTGGGTATGGCCGCTCAAGATGAGATCGGCGCCGCGCTCGGCGAGTTGCGGTGCGATAGAGGGTACGTGGTTGAGGACCAGGCAAAAGGAGTCGCCCGCGACGCTTTTGAAGGCACCCTCGACGTCGGAGTTGTTGGTTACGTGATCGTCGATGCCCACGATTTCCATCGGCATCTCGGCATTGTCGTAGACGACGGACCGGTTGGCGAGCACCGGGATTTGGACATCGGAAAAGGCCTGCATGGCCGTGTCGCTGCAGGTCCAGTGATCGTGATTGCCGAGTACGGCGTAGGCCGGACTGCTCAAACCGCCCAATGTTTCAATGGCTGGAACCAGATCGCGGTGGTTGTAGCCGACATAGTCTCCGGTCAGTGCCACCAGTTGCGGTTGTTGGGCGTTGACGAAGTCTACGACCTGTCGCATGTGGCGCGCTTTGACCCATCGGCCGAGGTTGACATCGCTGAGCTGTGCGATACGAAGTCCCTGTTGTGCAGGACTGACTCGAGGATGGGAGAGACGAAAAGTATTGATTTCAATGGATTTTAAAGGGTTTATCATTGGTTTCCTCTTTACCCGTGGGGAAAAATCGACGTTCATTCCCAATGCGGGGTTGTGCTATCGGCACAGCGTGCCTAAGATTTGTGACCTTGAAAACGCAGCGTGACTGCGACCACCGATGTAACAGTGTCGAGGGCTCTCGCCTTCCGACCAATCCCTCCACCCAGACAGTGCATGTCGTACAATCCAAAAAATCCCCTTATCGTCCAATCCGATCGCACCGTGTTGCTCGAGACGGTGAACGAACAATTCGAGGAGGCCCGTGACGCTCTTTCGATTTTCGCCGAGTTGGTCAAATCACCGGAGCATATCCATACCTATCGGGTCTCTCCGCTGTCGCTGTGGAATGCAGCGGCGCTGGGATATGAGCCGAAGCAGATCAAGGAGCAGTTGCGCAAGTACAGCAAGTACCCGCTACCGGATAATTTGCTGACCGATATCGACGAGTTTATGAGTCGATATGGGCGCTTGAAGCTGGTCGCCGAGGACGATGAACTCTTCCTCGTCAGCGATGATGAGACAATCCTCGAGGAGGTCAGCCGCCAACGCAAAGTCGAGCCCTTGCTCATCAATCGAGTCAGCGCGAATCGGTTTCGCGTGGTCAAGGATCGGCGCGGATTTATCAAACACGCCCTGATCAGCGTCGGCTATCCGGTCGAGGATCTGGCAGGTTATGTGGAGGGGGAGTCTTTGGACGTGGAGTTGCGGGATACGACAAAGGCCGGAGAGAAATTCGGGTTGCGGGACTATCAAAAAGAAGCAGTGGGAGCGTTCTGGGCTGGCGGCACCGTACAGGGAGGAAGTGGCGCGATTGTTCTTCCCTGTGGTGCGGGCAAGACGATCGTCGCCCTCGGAGCGATGGAAGCGGTGGCGGCCCATACCCTTATATTGACCACCAATATCACTGCTCTACGCCAGTGGCGTGACGAATTGATCGACAAAACCCATCTGGAGCCCGATCAGATCGGCGAGTACTCCGGAGAGATCAAAGAAATCAAACCGGTGACGATCACGACCTACCAGATTCTTACCTATCGAAAGACGAAGGAATCGGAATTCATCCATTTCGATGTCTTCAATCAGGGCAATTGGGGATTGGTCATCTACGACGAGGTTCACCTATTGCCGGCGCCGGTCTTTCGGGCGGTCGCCAATATTCAGAGCCGTCGGCGCCTGGGATTGACGGCGACTCTCGTCCGGGAGGACGGCAAAGAGGAAGAGGTCTTCAGCCTGATCGGGCCGAAAAAATACGACGTGCCCTGGCGGGTATTGGAAAAGCAGGGCTTTATCGCCACCGCCCAATGCTCGGAGCTGCGAGTCCCCTTTATCGATGAGGACCTGCGCCTGGAATATGCATTGGCCGAGCAGCGACAAAAGTACAAAATTGCCGCCACCAACATCGCCAAACTCGATGTGCTCGAGGATTTGATCGAAGAACACGAGGGCGACCAGATCATGATCATCGGTCAATATCTCGATCAACTCGACGACATCGCCGAGCGAACCGGGGCCCCCTTGATCACCGGTCGGACCCCGCAGGGCGATCGGGAAGTATTATACGAAAAATTTCGCAACGGCGACGTACCGGTGCTGGTGGTGAGTAAAGTGGCCAATTTTGCCGTCGATTTACCGGACGCCAATGTGGCGATTCAAGTTTCGGGCACCTTCGGAAGCCGCCAGGAAGAAGCACAGCGGCTCGGCCGAATCCTGAGACCCAAGGAGGGCGACAACGACGCCTATTTTTACTCCGTGGTCACCAAGGACACCAACGAGCAGGATTACGCCAACAAGCGGCAGCTCTTTTTGACGGAGCAGGGATATCGCTACGATATCCAGATGATCGAGCCCGACAAGCCCGAGCCTGTGGAGCCGCAGCGCCGGTCTCAACGCGAGGAAAAGCAAACCGGGAGTTAGATCACGTTCCGTTTAAACCGGATACGACAAGCCTCCGGATTGGACGCCATCATGGGGGATGAAAACCGATGGTAAGATGGACCGGTTCGTCGAGCCCGTCATCCCAGTTGGCGAGGAGTCGGTATCGACTGGAGGCCATCATCAAGATCCCTCGCCGGGGTAGATCTTCCTGCAATACATCGGCGATCTCGGTAAACCGTGCGCGGACCACCGGTTGTGGAATCGAACGTGATTGGATCTCGAGGGTCGACAAACGATCGTTGTTGAAGGGCCAGAATCCGGCGCGGATCGTCTTGATATCGTCACCGCTACCGATGATGCAGCCCTTGAAAACGGCGTTGCTGTGGCGCCAGCCGCCCTCGAATACCTGCAGGGCCTCGCAGTAGTCATTGAGGACCTCCATGGCCTCGCCCTTGGTCTGGCCGAGGTAGAGCTCTTCGATGCCTTCGAGGGTGAGTGTTCCCTCGCGCTCAATGAAAATATCGGGCTGTCCCTCGGTCAGCTCTCGGATCTCTTCGGCCGTCAGCTCGGGCGCTCTTCGGTCGCGCTTGCAGGCCGACACAAGAAGCGCTGACACAAGTAACGACATAATCAGGGCAGTGACAATGATTCGGTGTGCCATGGGGTGCGACCTCGGGGCAAAGTGGGGCAATGGTTACCCGATAAGTATAACCAGTGCGACGATGGTCAAGATCAATAAGACGATGGCAGCGACGACGCCGGCCATAGCCAGGAGGGAGCGAGGACCGTCAGCAGGGGAGGAATTTGGATCCACCTGTTCTTGCGATCTTGGATTGGGGCGAGCAGCACTATGGTTTGAGGTCTCCCCTGTTTTCTGAAGCGTATTTTTTCCTGACTGTTGAATTTTCTTCAACGTTGCGCGCTCCCTGGTATCGGGATGCCAGACGTTGAGCTCGGCATCTTCCTCGGCAAAGGGATTTTCAGCCTCCGGCATTTGCGGAGGAGGACGTTCGATCGTGGGGGCATCTTCCGGCATCTGCGGAGGAGGACGTTCGATCGTGGGGGCATCTTCCGGCATCTGCGGAGGAGGACGTTCGATCGTGGGGGCATCGTGAGCCGGTACGTCACCGGCGACGAGTGGCGCCAACGCCCCTTCATCGTCCGGACTTCGTTCGGATGCTAGAAGTGGCGGCGACTCTCCGAAAGCGGGATAGGTATTCTCATCCTCCTCGAACTCGTCGTCATTGCCCGATGACGCAGAGGCGGCGTCAGTATTTGGTTCTGAATCTTGAGGTGCATTTTCAGGGGAGCGAGAAGGGCTCGACTTCGCGGAGTCGTCGCTGCCGAAGAGCTCATCCAAAGCCGCTCTTGCTTCGGCGGCACTTTCGATTCGCCGCTCCGGGGATTTCTCGAGCATTTTTGTCAGCCAGGCAATCCAGGCATCGGGAACTCCATCGAGGTCAAACGGGCGGGGAAAGACGAGTTGGCTCATCAGCGCACTGCGAGATTGACCCTTGATAAGCGGAGAACCCATCAGTGCTTCGTAGACAATGAGGCCTACACAAAACAGATCGGTGGCCGGCGAGGGGGGATCGCCGACGACCATTTCCGGGGCCGAATACCGCGGAGTTCCCACGAAATTGTCGCTCCTGGTTTTGACGAGCGTAATCCCTTCATCGGGGTCGTCCGTGTTGAGTAGAGCCCCCGCTTTGGCGACACCAAAATCGAGTAATTTGATCGATTCATCGCCTTCACTTCCGGTGACCAGTATATTGGCCGGTTTGAGATCGCGATGCAGGATTTGTGTGCCGTGGGCGGCATCGAGGGCATCCAATAACTGCCGAACGAGCGGTAACAGACGCTTGGTCTCAAAGGCCTCTCCGTCCTCGAAGAGCTCGTCGAGTCCGACGCCGTCGACATATTCCATGACCAGAAATTGGCCCCGGTCAAAGTGGTCGACCTCGTGGATGCGGACGATATTGGGATGGCTGATGGCCCTCAGAATTTCCGCTTCCTGGCGCATGCGCGCCACGGCATCCGGATCGTGTTCGGTGGCTTCTGCAAGCAAAACCTTTAAGGCCACCCGGCGATCGTGTTTCAGATCTCGAGCGGCCAGCACTTCGCTATATCCGCCGGAGCCGATACGCGATTCAATACGGTATCGCTCGCTCAACACAGCGCCGGTCTGAAGGGGTTCGTTGTCGGTCATGAGTCCATGCGCGACGAAAGTAAAATGGTCCACCGACGCGGTCGGCGCCTATGATGAACGTGTCCCACAGGGCTTTCAAGGTGGAAAAGCCGATGTGGAGCTTGATTGTTCCCGGTTGGAGTTTTTACGCCGGTCAAACGGCCCTCCGTAGGGTGGTCTACGCCGCTAAAGAGAGCCTGGCCAACCTTGACCGCAGTCCTCGCTGCGTGGTACCCGTCGCGATGAACGATCATGTCGCCGTTTCGATGATAGGAAGCTGAATCGCGCAGTCCATGACAGTAACGCCAAGCCATGTGACAGGGCCGACGATGCACATTCTGTTAATGAGTGTCGCTAATTTACTGGCGTTCCCATCGAAGCCATAGTATGTAGAGATCTGGAGTCGGGCAGTCGTCCGCCACTGAAACAGCGTTCTGGAAGGAGATTGCATGAGCCAGACGGTCCTCGTCGCTGATGATAGTCAGACGATCCGAAAGGTCGTCCAGATGGCCCTGAAGGCCTCGGAATACGAGGTTGTCGGGGTGGGGAGTGCACGCGAAGCCGTCAAGGCGGCGCAGCAGCATCCCTCGGTCATTCTGCTGGATTATTATATGCCCGATGGCAGTGGATACGACGTTTGTCGTGCCATCAAAGAAAATGATTCGACCAGTGGTATCCCGGTGGTCATGTTGGGAGGTACGTACAAGGCCTTTGATCCCGATCGAGCCCGCAATAGCGGTGCGTCAAACGTGGTGATGAAGCCCTTCAAGACCGATGAGTTGATCGATGCCATCAATTCCGCCGTCGCCGGCGCAGCGACGCAGGCCGCCAACGGTGCAGCGGCACAGCCATCGAAACCCCAGCAACCCCAGCAACAGGCTCAACGCCAGCAGCAGGCTCAACGCCAACGTCAGAACTCTCCCCAACGCCAGCAGCAGGCTCAACGCCAACAGCCACAGCAACCGGCCTCCAAGCCGGCGACCGGTCAACAGCCGACGTCGCCTCCGGCCCAGACCCCGGTGCCGGAGAGTCAGCCGCGCATTCCCCTGAGTTCGGGCAATCAGTCCCGTGCACCCTCCTCGGGTAGTCAGCCGCGGATTCCCAACAGTGGGAATAAGCCCGACGGCGCACAATCCGGTGTTCATCAGCGCAAACCGACGCCGATCCCGAGTTCGGGCTCCGGTGTCTCGGCGACCCCGGAATCGGGCTCCGGAGCTGCTCCGTTGCCGATGGGACGTGACGAAATCGAGAATTATATTCGGGACCAGGTCAAGAAAACGGTCCGCGAAGAATTGCCCGGTTTGTTGCGCAACGTCATGGGGGAGATTTTTCAAAACAAGGTGTTGCCGAAACTGGTCAAGCACAGCGAACAACAAATTCAGAAGACTCTGGCCGATCAACTCGATAAGCAGGTCACCCACCGGGTCCGCGTGGAATTGGAACGGCTATTGAGTGAGGAGTGAGTAGTTTTTTGCAACACCATCTGCGCATGTTCTGGCCGTCCCGACCTTCGTCGGGGCGGCCTTTTGTTTCGATTCTTGCCCCGAGCGCGCTCTGCCCCCTATAAGGATTGCCGAGTTTGCCCGACGGCAATTTTTCCGACACGACCCCGACGAGTACCCCCATGAATATCGATCAGAGTTACGATCCCATCGAAGTGGAATCCGGATGGTACGATTTCTGGATGGAAAACGGCTTGTTCAGCGCCGACGAAACAAGCGATCGCACTCCCTATACCATTGTCATTCCTCCACCGAACGTCACCGGCAGTCTTCATATGGGGCACGCCCTTTTTGTGACGCTGCAGGATGTCTTGATTCGATGGAAGCGAATGCAGGGATACGAGACGCTGTGGCTTCCCGGCACGGATCACGCAGGCATCGCCACGCAGGTCATGGTGGAGCGTAAGCTCGCCGAGGAGGGGACCGACCGCCACGAATTGGGGCGGGAGAAGTTTTTGGAGCGGGTCTGGGATTGGAAGGAAGAGCACGGCGGGACGATCATCGATCAGCTCAAACAGATGGGGGCCTCCTGCGATTGGGACCGGGAGCGATTCACCCTCGACGAGGGCTTGAATCGAGCCGTCCGCGAGGCCTTTGTGCGGTTGTACGAAGAGGGTTTGATCTACCGCGGAGAGCGGATGGTCGATTGGGATCCGGAGGGACAGACAGTGCTCTCCGATCTGGAGGTCGATCGCGAAGAAGAGATGGGCCAGTTTTGGTATCTGCGCTATCCGCTGGCCGATGGCTCCGGTCATGTGGTCGTGGGGACGACGCGGCCGGAGACGATGCTGGGAGACACGGCAGTGGCCGTACATCCCACGGATGAGCGCTATCGCGATATGGTGGGAAAAGAGGTCGATCTTCCCCTGGTGGGGCGCACGATTCCCATCGTCGCCGATGAAGAATTGCCCGATCCGGAGACCGGAACTGGTGCGGTGAAAGTAACACCAGCACACGACCCCAATGACTTTGCCTGTGGAGAACGACACGATCTGGAGCGAATCCAGGTCATCGGCTTCGATGCCGAGATCACCGACCAGGCTCCGGAGGAGTTTCAGGGCCTTGATCGCTACGAAGCTCGCAAGCTCGTGGTGCAGAGATTCGATGAATTGGGTCTGTTGGAGAAGACCGAGCAGCGACCCTACGCCCCGGGGCGAAGCCAGCGCACGGGCGTTATCGTCGAGCCCTTGCCCATGCTTCAGTGGTTCGTCAAGGGCAAGCCTCTTGCCGATCCGGCCATCGAGGCCGTGGAGTCCGACCAGACCGAGATTATCCCGCCGGTATGGAAAAAGACCTACGATCACTTCATGTACAATATTCGCGACTGGTGCATCAGCCGCCAATTGTGGTGGGGGCACCAGATCCCAGCCTGGTATTGCCAGGAGTGCGACAACACCATGGTGCTCCGCGAAGCCCCCGATCGCTGCGGGGAGTGTGGAAGCGATCATATCGAACAGGATGAAGACGTCCTCGATACCTGGTTTTCCAGCGCTCTGTGGCCCTTTTCGACATTGGGGTGGCCGGAGCAGACCGTGGAACTCGAAAAATTCTATCCCACTCAGGTGATGGAGACCGGGTTTGATATTCTCTTCTTCTGGGTGGCCCGGATGATGATGATGGGCATTCATTTTATGGACGAGGTGCCCTTCGAGAAGGTCTTTTTGCACGCCATGGTCCGAGATGCGGAGGGTCGCAAGATGTCGAAGACCTACGGCAATGTCATCGATCCCCTGCATATGATCTTTGGAGCTGACGCCGCGGATCTCGACGAAAATCTCCACGCCGAGCTGTTGAATCAATATCCCGACGGAGTGGAGCCACAGGGAGCCGATGCCCTTCGGTTTACGCTGGCGATTTACGCTGCCCAGGGGCGAGATATCAAACTCGATATCAAGCGTATCGAGGGCTATCGCGCCTTCTTGAACAAGCTGTGGAATGCGACCCGATTCGCCATGATGAACCTCGAAGACTACGAGGCTCCGCCCTATGCCACCTACACCGGTGACTGGAGTGATGAGGACAATCGTCCCTTTGAGCTACAGGATTTGACCACTGCGGATCGCTGGATCTTGAGCCGCCTCGACGACACCGTCGCCGAGGTCGACGACGCCCTCGAGGAGTTTCGATTCAACGACGTCGCTCAAACACTTTACCATTTCGTATGGCACGAGTTGTGCGATTGGTATATCGAATTGATCAAACCGACCCTATACGACGAGTCGAAGGACAACGCAGCGACCCGGCGAGCGACGCAGGGTACCCTGCTATACGCTCTGGAGACCGTACTTCGTCTGCTCCATCCGACGACCCCCTACGTCACCGAGGAAATCTGGCAGAGTCTCGACCGAGGTGACGATGCTCCAAAGAGCATCATGGTGGCCTCCTGGCCGGAGCGAAGGCCGGAGCTCGAGATGCCAAGAGCAGTGGAAACGATGGAGACACTCATCGAACTCATCTCGGCGATTCGAGCCATTCGGGGCGAGACGAACGTCAAGCCTGGCGTGGAGATCGACGAGGTGTTTTTCTCCACTGAGGACCGGCGCATCCAACAGGCGATCGAGACCGGTTCGCCCTATATTCAGCGCATGGCCAAGGTCGATCGCGTATCGCTGGTCGATGCAGCTCGCCTCGACGAATTGGACGCCGCTGCCGCCTCGGTGGCCAAGGGAGTCGATATTCGAATTCCCCTCGCCGGGCTCATCGATATCGGTGAGGAACGGGCGCGGATCAACAAGGAACTCGATCGCGTCGCAGAGGATATCGATCACGTCTCCGGAAAGCTGGCCAATGAACAATTCGTGGAAAATGCACCGGAGAAAATCGTGCAGAAGGACCGCGATAAATTGGCTGCATTTCGAGAGGAGAAGGCAACCCTGCAGGAGAGCCTCGCCGAATTGGAGGCCTTGGACAGCGGATCATGAATGCCTTGTGGACCGGCTAATGATGCCGGGGTGTGAGTTTTAGGCGCCTATTACGACGACGGATCATGGAGCAGCAAGACTTTTGGAAATGGGCGGAGGCCGAGGCCCAACGATCGGGAAGTGCGGCCACCGTAGGCCGCCTTGATTTATCGGAGCTTCCGTCCGATCTGCGGCTGTCCGTGCCGGAAATTCAGACCTTCCACACTGCGCTGTGCGAACGAATCGGGCGCCTCGAACTGGTATTGACCGACAACCGAAGGCGCATGGTCAGTGTGCACAAGAAGAAAGACGGTCGCCACAGACTCCGGGCCCATCATATGTTCGTGGGATGTGACCGGGATACCATCGAGGCCCTGGTGCAGTTGATGAAAGGGGGAGATGATATTGAGCAGGCACGTCAGGCGATCAAGAATTATATCACCCGAAATCGCGACGAAATCTCCTTTGACGTCGATCCCGACGAGTTGGAGGCCCTGGGGGAATATCACAACCTGCAAGCGCTATTGGATCAGTGGCGCGAAGAACTCGGCAGCGATGAATTGGCCGATGTAGTCATCACCTGGGGACGCTATGGACGGGGGCGCCGGACCATCCGATTTGGAAGCTACGATTTTGATCGAAAGTTGATTCGTATCCATCCCGCACTCGATCAGCAGTGGGTACCCTCTTTTTTCGTGGAATTCATCGTCTATCACGAATTACTCCATGCCCTCTTTCCTCCCATCGAAGCTTCATCGAGGCGGGTTGTGCACACCTCGGAATTTCGACAAATGGAAGAGAAGTTTCCACGCTATGAAGAGGCCATGGCCTGGGAGCGACGTCATTTGCCCCGCTTTCTGGGGGATGGGTAAACGCCTGAGCCTTCTGTGGTGGATGATCCCGGCGGTGTGCTGAGTTCGCGGATGGTTGATTGATGACTCATTGAAATGACTTCACGGACAACCCTTTAGGCACCCGATATGGCAGGTATATCCATTCATAGTCGGCGCTGCTTAGGCGTGGGATGTTCGGGGTGAAGAACTCATGATGGTGGCTCGGTGGGAGATATGACGGCAATGGGACAAGCATACAGACAGGCGGGCAGATGGTTATTGCTTTCGAGTCTCTTCGCCGCCGTAGTGGTGTGGACGATCAGTGCCTGTGATCGAAACGACGATGAGAAGCAGGCGACGGGTCAGGAAGAAGAGGTTACGACGCCTGAATTGCAGCAAGATGACGAGGAAAATCAAGCAACTACTGCGAGTGTCTACAACGGACTCGATGACGTGGAACCGATCGAGCCCCGGGATGTCGGTCCCGAGGCAGCGGCGATTTATTTCTTGTCCGGACTAAAGGGCTACACCGAACCCTGCGGGTGCACCGTCGACGTGTTACTCGGTGGAATTGATCGCACGGTGGCCTTCGTCGATGACGCTCGCTCATTACATCCCGCGGCGCTCTTCATCGATGCTGGAGATTGGCTCTTTGAGGCTGCCCATATCCCCGATCATTTCGAGGCGCAGGAGAGTGCGAAGGCGGAGGTTCTGGCCGACGCCTATCGTCAGATGGAGGCGCTGTTTTCGGTTCCCGGAAATCGAGACCTCGCATTTGGCACCGAGTTTTATCTCTCCATGATGCAACGGGCGAAGATGGAGCCGCTGGGGGCGAATATTTCGATCGAGGGCAACTCATTGCAGCCGGCGAAAAGTGTCGAGTTAGACGGTGATGACGTGCTCTTCGTCGCCGCCGGAGATCCCGAGCTATATCAAGAGATCGAGGGTGTGGAGGTCGGTGACGATATCGCCGCTATTGAGCAAGCTGTCGACACCGTCGAGGCCGACGTGGTGATCCTCGTCTATCAGGGCCACGCTGCACGCGCGACGGTTGTCGCCGAGGAGGTCGAGGGCGTCGATTTTATCATCGTCGGTCATGATCCCCGGTTGCGCGATGTTGCACAACCGGTGGCATCGTCCCATCTATTAGAGGGCTATGATCAGGGTCGCTATGTGGGAAGGCTGAAGTTGTATGGAGCGACCCATTCGGGAGATTTTGTCGATGGTCGATCCGAGATTCACGAACAGCGAGATGTTCTGGATGAACAGATTCGGCAGGTCCGTCATGATTTGCGCCGACTCGAGGTTCGCACCGGCGGAGAACAAACACCCATCGCCGATCGCCTCGAAGAGCGTCTCGATGATCTCGAAGAGCGGCGCCGACAATTGCTCGCTTCGGGTGTCGATATTCCGGCACAACACCCCGCTTTTTTATACGATCTTATCCCCATGGAACCCGGCTATCGCCTCGACGACTCGATTCGCCAGCGGCGCGAAGATTATAATCGGAGTCTCGCCGAATTGAACGCCGATATCGATCGCGACGTCATCCCCGTTGGTTTCGGAGAGCCCTTTTTCGTCGGCACACCGAAATGCGCCAGTTGTCATGGCCAGGCCCATAGGTTCTGGGAGGATACGGCTCATGCGTCGGCGGTGGCCACCCTGGAGGAGCGCCACAAGGAATTCGATCAAAATTGTATCGGCTGCCACGTCGTCGGGTGGGAGCAACCGGGCGGAAGCGTCCTCGGTAAGATTACTTACGAAGCGGAACTCGGCGGGGACACATTTATCAAGGATCTGAGTGAGGTGGGTTGTGAGAGTTGCCATGGTGCTGGCTCAAAGCACGTGCGGTCACCGGTCGGGGAAGCTGGAGAGCCTCAATATATCGAACGGTTTCCCGGCGAGGAATCCTGTATGCAATGCCATGTGCCCGATCACTCACCAACCTTTGATTTCGATGTCTACGTTCGACAGATCACCGGCGAGGGACACGAATTATCGAGCAGCAATTGAGGGTGTGATTCACCTCCGTAATTGAGAGACAAGAGGGCAGCGGTTGGGGGGCAATGAATTATCTTGCGGTCAACCAGTGAATGTGGGACCTTGCGACGGTGATTTACAACGGTTTCGATATTGTGATCGACGCGATGTTTTTGGAGGGGTGGACTGGAAGGTTTGAATCTATGTCACGCCCTTGCCGTCAAACGATTGCAGCGTACTTCATTTGTAGTCATCGGCGGGATTGAGACGGCGATGTTAAAGCGATTTTTGAAATTATTTCGCAATGGCGATGAGAGCGACGAGGAAATGGCTCATCCCCATCTTAAGGCTCATGATGAGCGGGAAGATGAGGATCTGACCTATCTTGCTTTCTTGCTCGATGCGGTGCGCGATCGGGTCAAACAGCGATTGCAGCGCTTTCCCCAAAGTGATCCCATTTTGGAGGTTTCTACAGGGGTTTTACTCGAGTTATTTCCCGATTATTGGGAAGACGTCGGACGAGCGTTGGAAGACGATTGGTCTCCGCAGGTGCCTCCTCCACCGCCGCCTGGTTCGCCACCTGAACAAGCTCCACCTCCGACACCTGAAGTAGAAGCGCAAGAAGCCAAAGAAGGCGAAGAAGCTGAAGAAGCCGAAGAAGCCGAAGAAGGCGAAGAAGCCGAAGAAGCCGAAGAAGCCGAAGAAGCCGAAGAAGCCGAAGAAGCAGAAGAAGCCAAAGAAGTCGAAGAAGCAGAAGAAGCAGAAGAAGCCAAAGAAGGCGAAGAAGGCGAAGAAGCCAAAGAAGGCGAAGAAGCTGAAGAAGCTGAAGAAGCTGAAGAAGCTGAAGAAGCTGAAGAAGGCGAAGAAGGCGAAGAAGGCGAAGAAGGCGAAGAAGGCGAAGAAGG
>SKPJ01000334.1 GCA_007119595.1 Myxococcales bacterium | reverse complement strand
TGCAGCGTCCGAAGATCTTAAAGGGCGAGGATGTGGGGGTGGGGGAAGGGGAGGGGCCAGATGACGACTGAGATGATCTACAGTGCCACCAGCACCGGATTGATCGGTCTCGGGTTTTACGCACTGCTGGTGCGTCGCCATCTGATCCGTCGACTCATGGCGATCAACATCATGGGCACCGGGGTATTTATTCTCTTTGTCTCGCTGTCTGCCCGTGGCGACGGGGAACTCGATCCGGTTCCCCAGGCGATGGTGCTGACGGGCATCGTGGTCGCCGTCAGTGCGACTGCGCTCGGACTGGTGTTGATCCGTCGGATCCACGCCGTCACGGGCAGCACCCGGCTCACCCCGGGGGCGGTGGTCAGTGACGAGGACGAGCTATGATTGAGTTTCCGTGGGCCTCCGCCGCGATCGTCATACCCCTGGCAGGAGCCTTGCTCTGCGGTGTGATGTCCGCCCGACTCGCCGCGGTTGTTGCAAGTGTGAGCTCCGCTCTCACGGCGATGGCCGTCGCCGTCCTGTGTTGGCGAGTCTGGAATGTCGGAGCATTCGTGGAGTCCCTCGGCGGCTGGGGCGCTCCCCTGGGCATCGATCTTTACGCCGATGGGGTTGCCCTGCTCATGGTGGCGATGACGACCGTCGTCGGCGTATTCATCACCGTTTTTTCGCTCGGCTATTTTCGCGACGCCCCGGACTCGGAGCGCGAAAATAGTCACTCCCGGGGCCTGTACTGGTCGTTGTGGTTGGTCGTGTGGGCGGCCATGCACGGCATCTTTCTGTCCTCCGATCTATTCAATATTTATGTGTGCATGGAAGTCGTCGGGATCGGGTCGGTGGCCCTGGTGGCGATGGCCGGCTCGATGGCACTTCGGGCGGCCATGCGCTACCTGCTGATCACTCTCTGTGGTTCCCTTTTATACCTGCTCGGAGTCGCTCTTATCTACGGGGGATGGGGGATGCTCGACATGCAGGCGCTGGGGCCGGTGGTGGAGGCGACTCTGGCCTCGGAAGTAGCGTTGGCGGCGATGGCGTTGGGACTCGCCCTCAAGACTGCATTGGTGCCGCTTCATTTTTGGCTCCCTGCGGCCCACGCCAATGCTCCGGCTCCGGTGAGCGCGCTGTTGTCGGCTCTGGTGGTGAAGGCGTCGTTTTATGTCCTATTGCGGCTGTGGATTGACGTCTTTCCCGCGATCGACAAGGCAGCGGCGATGATGGTGCTCGGTGTATTGGGCACGGTGGCCATTGTCTGGGGAAGCGTTCAGGCACTGCGCCAGAATCGGCTGAAGATGTTGGTCGCTTACTCCACGGTGGCTCAATTGGGCTATCTCTTCGTGGCGTTTGCACCGGCATCCACGGTCGCCGGAGCCGGTGTGGCCTGGCACGGAGTGATCTACTTCGCCGTCGCTCACGGGTGTGCCAAAGGAGCCATGTTTTTGGCCGCTGGTGCCATCGCTGCGGCGCTTGGTGACGACGATTTCTCATCGATGCGGGGCAGGGGACGACACCTGGCAGTTCCCCTTGTCGCGTTCGCTCTCGCCGGGATTGGCCTGATGGGGCTTCCCCCCAGCGGGGGCTATACGGCGAAATGGCTGCTGTTGACGGCTGCAGCACGGGCCGACCAACCGGTCGTAGCGTTTGTGGTCACCGCCGGTGGCCTATTGGCCGCACTCTACGTCTTCAAGGTGTTGTACTACGCCTTCGCGCGGCCCGTGTCGGGGTCTGGCAGCGATGCAGGTGAGACAGGCGAGGTACAAGCCATTCCGACCACCATGATGGTGGCGCCTCTGATGTTGGCCATTGTGGCCGTCTTGCTCGGTGTCTGGTCGGCGCCGCCACTGCATCTTCTCGATATTGGACTCCCCTTCGGGGAAGCGCTGGGGCCCGGTCTCAAGCCCTGACACTGATTTTCTCGACCTCTGGATGCGGCTTATGAGGGCATTGGTGGACACCACATTTTGGCTTCCACTGGCCGTGGTGGCGAGCTCCATGCTTCCCGGAATCTTTATCTTTGCTCTGCGCGAGGAGCAATGGCGGGTTCGGACGCTCCTCAATTTGGCAGGCGCATTTCTGAAATTGGCCTTCATCGCGGTGATGTTGTTTGGGGTCTATGTGGGGGTGGAGTACGAGACCCGTATTCCCCTCGTTCCCGGATTCGATCTGGTGCTCGCCGGTTCGGCGCTGTCCATGTTCTTCGTCGCCCTGTCCGGTGTTCTGTGGTTGATCACCACGATCTACGCCATTGGTTATCTCGATATTGAGGGCTCGTGGCACCGCAGTCGATTTTTCGGCTTCTTCAGCATCTGTGTCAGCGCGACCACGGGGATCGCGCTTGCCGGCAATTTCTTTACGTTCATTATTTTCTACGAATTGCTCACCCTCGCCACCTATCCACTGGTCGTTCACGACGGGACGCCGGAGGCCATGCGGGCTGGCAAGATCTATCTGGCATATACCCTCACGGGGGGCGCGCTGCTGATGGTCGCCGTGGTCTGGCTCCACGGCGCCGTCGGTCCCTTCGACTTTCAGGAGGGCGGCGTATTGTCGGCATTCGACGAGGAACATCGACACCGCTTTGTGCCCATCTTCGCGCTCATCTTTGTCGGATTGGGGGTCAAAGCGGCGATTGTGCCGCTGCACTCCTGGCTTCCGGCCTCCATGGTCGCTCCGGCTCCGGTGAGCGCATTGCTTCATGCCGTGGCGGTGGTCAAAGCCGGAGCCTACGGGATCGTGCGGGTGATGTACGACGTATTCGGCATTCACTACATCGCCGAATTGGGCATTGGTCGGTGGGTGGCGGTGGCGGCGTCGGTGACCATTATATACGCATCATTGAAGGCCCTGGCGCAGGACTCGCTCAAGCGACGCCTGGCCTTTTCCACGGTCAGTCAGGTGTCCTATATACTGCTCGGCGTTGCTATGATCGGTCCCGTCGCCGCCGTGGGGGGAATCGTCCATCTGGTGCACCAGGGATTGATGAAGATCACCTTGTTTTTTTGTGCCGGCAATATCGCTGAAACGCTGGGATTGCGGCGGATCAGCCAGCTCGGGGGCGTCGGCGCACGAATGCCCTGGACGATGGCGGCATTCACCGTGGCGAGCCTGGCGATGATCGGTGTGCCACCGTTGGCGGGCTTCGTCTCCAAATGGTACCTCGGCATGGGGGCTGTTCAGGTCGGCTATTACTGGGTGATCGCCGTCTTGATGGCCAGCAGCGCATTGAATGCTGCCTATTTTTTGCCCATCGTCTACCGGGCCTATTATGGGGCGCCCGAGCGGCCGTGGCCCCGCGATGAGCGGGCCGGGGTCCTGGAGACTCGTGCATCGCTTCTGGGGCCGACGTTGGCGACGGCGGGGTTGGTCATCGTCGTCGGTGTGATGGCGGCTTCGCCTTATAGTCCGGTGGCATGGGTCGAAATCGTCATTGCCAGAATCTATCCGCCGGCATAGCGGGAAAACCATGGGGGTTTGGACGGAATACGCCTTGTTGTCGGCCGCTCTGCTGCCGCTGGTCGCGGCGATGGGCTGTCTATTTCGATCGGATGCCCGGTGGGTGCTGGCCGTGGCTCCCTTTTGCGCCGTGCCGGCACTGGTGGTGGCCCTTTTGCCGGTCGGGCTGGAGCAGGTGGGGGTGCCGTGGTTGTTCATGGGGGCTCAGATCGGGTTGGACCGGACGGGTCGCCTATTCTTACTTGCCGCCGCATCAGTTTGGCTTGCGGCCGCGATATTTGCTCAATCGCAGGGCATCGGTGGCCAGCGCGCCCATCGATTCTTCGGTTGTTTTTATGCGGCGATGGCCGGCAACTTTCTCCTCATCGTCGCCGCTGATGCCGTCACATTTCTCACCGGCTTTGCGTTGATGAGTTATGCCGGCTACGGACTCGTGGTTCACCGCTTCGACGACGAGGCGATCCGGGCGGCGAAGGTGTATCTGATTCTGGTGGTGCTCGCCGAAGTGCTGCTCTTTGCGGGAGCTGTCCTGGCCTGGGGAATCGCCGGTGGGTGGGAGTTGTCGGTGCTGCAAGATGCGCTCTCCACTGCGGGGCCGGCCGCAACGGTGGCGATCGCTTTTTTATTGTGTGGATTCGGGATCAAGGCGGCGATGGTTCCCCTCCATGTATGGTTGCCCCTCGCCCACCCGGCCGCTCCGGTGCCGGCCAGCGCCGTGTTGAGTGCCGCCATGATCAAAGCCGGATTGCTGGGCTGGATTCGATTCTTGCCATTTGGCTACCAGGATCTGCAGTGGTTGGGCTGGTGGACATTTGTTGCCGGCATAGTGGCCGCGCTGGCCGGGGTAATGATCGGCGTGGTTCAGTCCCGTCCCAAGACGATCCTCGCCTACTCCAGCATCAGTCAGATGGGATATATGACGATTTTATTGGCCCTTTCGGCGTTGACTCCCGAGTTGTATCCAGCAATTTCGGTCGCTGTTCTGGTCTATGTGGTACATCACGCCGTCGCCAAGGGAGCATTATTTTTGTCGGTCTCCGTGGTGCGCGAGGCTCCCCGGCGCTGGTGGTCGAAGTTGCTGGAGGGGATAGGGCTCGTCGTGCCAGCACTCGCACTGGCCGGTGCCCCCCTTACGACGGGGGCTGTGGCGAAGGCGGAACTAAAGCATATTCCCGATACCGGAGAGGGCGCGTTACCGGCGTTATTCGATCCCGTTCTTATCGTGGGAGCTGTGGCGACCACAGTACTTATGGTTCGGTTCTTGTGGGTGGTTTGGCCCCGCTCCCGACGTAGGGAGCCGATCTCGAACATCGCACGCCTCGTGTGGTTTGCACTTGCTACAGCCGTGGTGTGGGCGCCATGGGTGATTCCCTGGCAGTATTTGCGCCGGGCCACCGTCGCCACCTTGGAACCGGCGGCGATCTGGTCGGCCCTGTGGCCGTTGGTGGTGGGTGTGATGCTCTCAATTGTCTTCGTCCGCCGGCATCATTTGCTCTCCGGTCGTTTGGAGGATGCAATTCCGGCCGGCGATCTGTTGCTTCCAGTTACTACGCTTCTACAAGAGGGCCGGGCGACGCTGCGTTTCGGAATTCGAGTCGCCCAATCCGCGTTGGACATGGCCGTCGGCGCGACCAGGCGCCGCATTGCCGAGTATCGACGGTTCTTGTTCATTTTGGAGATTGTTGAAGCCCGCCTGCGTCGACAGGCCTGGGACTGGGTATGGATTATCGTCGTCGGAGCAGGTCTTTTGACGGCCTTGATTTTGTAATTTGCCATGGCCATCGATGTTTCGTGGCGGCCAGCGTCATGGTATGAGCATTGATCCGGAATGGATCTGAGCAGTTGCCATGCGTTTCATCAGGGAATTGGGTAATGAAAAAACGAAGTATCATCACATTGGCCGTTGTATTCGGAGGGCTTTTTGTAGGGCTTCTCGTTTTTATCGGCGTATTGATCATGGTCTTTGCTCCCAATGATCTGCGTGGCGAGCCCAGTATCGGCGTTGTCGAGTTGGAGGGTGGAATCACCGAGAGCGAGTCATTTATCGACGATCTGGAACACTTCGAGGACGCGGAATACGTGGAGGCTGTCGTGGTGCGCATCAACAGCCCCGGGGGATCCGTCGCCCCGTCGCAGGAAATCTATTACGCCATTCAGCGACTGGCCCGAGAAAAGCCGGTGGCAGTCTCGATGGGAACGGTGGCCGCAAGTGGCGGCTACTACGCAGCCTGTGGATCAGAAAAGATCTTTGCCAACCCCGGTACCATCACGGGCTCCATCGGTGTGATCACGCAATTCTTCAATGTCGAGCGTCTCGTCGATCGAACGGATATCGAGGTCCACACCATTACCTCCGGTGATTTCAAGGACTCCGGCTCTCCCTTTCGACCCTTTGAGGATGAGGACGAGGCCTATTTTGCGGAAATGGTCTTCGACGTTCACGACCAATTTGTCGAGGATGTCGCCAGTTGCCGCAATATGGAGTTGAGCGATGCCCATGAACTGGCGGACGGTCGCGTATTTACCGGACGGCAAGCTCATCAACACGGATTGGTCGACGAGTTGGGCTCTCTGCATGATGCCGTGGACTACCTCGCGGAGCAGGTCGACCTCGACGATCCCCAGGTGGTGTATCCCCCCGAAGAGTCGCTTGGAATCATCGCCGAGCTATTCCAAGTCGCCGTCGATTCATCGATGAGCGAGTTCAAAGCACAGACCAAGCCCCGAGTCAGCTACGAATACGTCGGTCCTCAATGAGTATGCGCAGTCTATCTTCTCATTTCATCTCCATTCCGAGAGCACTCGCCATGGCAGTGCTCTGCGTCACGGTGCTCGTATCCACGGCCAGTGATGTACGGGCCGAGGAATATGAACTGGAGGAGATCCTCGAACATGCCCGACAGTACGCACCGCTATTGACGGAGCTTCAGGCCGGTGAAGATTTTGCGCGGGCCCGTCAGTCGCGCGCCGATCGGGCCCGATGGCCCAGGCTGACGGCAGAGAGTCTGCTGGCTCCCGTACCGGCCGACGCCGATCCGACGCGTCTCGACGAAAATATCGACGAGATCACAGCCTTTAATCTTGGACCTTATTTTCGCCAGACGGTGCGCTTGGTCGTTCCCATCTATACCTTTGGCCGCATCAGTACCGCACAGGAACTCGCCGAACTCGGCGTCGACGTCGCCGCTCTGGAGAGTACCGAAGCGATGCACGAGCATTTGCTGCGCACCCGTCAGGCCTATTTCGGCCGTCAGTTGTCGCGTGCCTTCTCCGAGGTCCTCGACGAGGGGGTCGATCTCGTCAAAGACACGCTGCGGGAAATGGAAGAGGATAGGGCGTTTGGCGAGGCCGATTTCAGTACCGACGATTTGCGCCGGCTGCAGGTCTTCGACGCTGAATTGGACGCCATGATTTTGGACAATCGCAGGTTGCGCGATCTCAGCGAGGCGGCCCTTGCCTATTTGACGGATCTCGATAGGCCCATCGAGGTGCCACCGCTGGATCCGGAGCGTGCTGATGAGCCGCTGGCCGATTTGGCCACATACCAAGAGATCGCCCGTGTCCATCGCCCCGAGATTCAGCAATTGGAGCACGGAGTAGAGGCCCGGCGGCTGGAGGAACGGCTGGCCAAGCGGGAATTTTATCCCAATTTCTTCTTCGCCGCCGATTTCGGATTCGGCTGGTCCACTGAAAGTCCGGCGCTTCAGCCCGTATGTCGACGCCTCGATCCAGCACAGCCCTGCGTCGAGGACGAGACTCTATTTGCTCGTCCCTACTCCAATCCCTTTGATACTCTGAGCTTCGGCATCGCCGTCGGCATGCGTTGGCAATTTGATTTCGGTCAGCGCCGCGGCCGGCTCCAGGAGTCGCGCGCTCAGAGGACTCAGATCGAGGCCCAGCGAGAGCGCGCGCTGGGTGGGCTGAAGCTGGAGATCGAGCAGGCATGGAGGGAGGCCTACGATGCCCGAGAGCGCATGGATATTGAGCAGAGACGTTTCGATATTGCCCGTCGGTGGCGCAACCAATATGGCCTGCAGGCCGAGCTCGGACGTGAAGATCAAAATATGCGCGATCTCATCGATCCCCTGAGTGAGTTTTATGACGCCCGGGTGAGCTATCTGGAGGCGGCTCATAATTACCTCGTGGCCCGCGCCGAATTGGCACAGAAAGTCGGAGTCGAGGAGTTGAGCGCGGTCGATGACTTGATTCAGCACTGAGTTGCACTTTTTTGGGGTGCTCGATTGAATGGAATGCTCTCAGGCGACGTTCAACCAGCAGATAAATGACGTGGTGCGACACGACGGAGGTATTTTCATGAACACCGATCAACGAAGGGGCCAGCGGTGGACGACGTCCGTCGTCGCTGCAGCGCTACTTGTCTTGTGGTCCACGGCGGCGTTTGCATCCACACCGAACGAGGTCGTCGAGCAGCGCACCGAGGCCGTGGCCACGGTCCTTGCTCAACCGGATTCGCCGGAGCGCACCGACCAGTTGGCAACTGTTATCGACGAGAGTCTGGATTTTGCGTTTTTGGCGCAGTTGGCCCTCGGCGAGCACTGGGAAAAGAGAAGTGCCGAGGAACACGACCGATTTATGGAGCTACTGCGCACCCTGCTGCAGGCCAATTACGAGGACCGATTGGCGGGTCACGAACTCGATGACGACTACACCGTCGATTTTGAGGAAGCCCGAGTACGACGTGACCGGGCCTTTGTGGAGGCCCGTGTGGTCCACGACGAACGCACTGAAGATATTGTCTATCGCCTGTACCAAAGCGATGAACAGTGGCGCATCTACGATCTGATCGTCGATGATATAAGCCTCGAAGAGACCTATCGAGACGGTTACGTTCCCATCATTGAAGAGCACGGTTGGCAGGAGTTAATCGATCGCATGGAGCGGCGCGTCGAAGCATTGGAATCCGACGGCGAAGACGAAGCAGAAAGCGACAAAGGCGAAGCAGAAAGCGACGAAGGCGAAAGCGAAGAATGAGCGCTGCCCGATCAGTGTCGAACGGAGTCAGCGGCGAACGGACTCGAACTCGATATCCTTTTCCTCGAGCCGTTCCTCCACGGTATCAAGTAGCTCGCGGGAGTCATCGGTGGGTTGGATCGAATGTGCGCGGGCTGCATTTTGGTGAGCCTCCAACAGCTCCTCTTCGTCATCCCTTCGCAACTGTCGATTCGCCGTACTTATCAGATTGTGGCTGATGGTGCGGTTTAGGTGGGCCAGAGTGGGTTCTGCGCGCTCCTGGGCCAACGTCCCCTCCGGAATTGATAGCAGGACCTCGCGCGCATCACTATGGCGCCCCTGTTGACTCAGTTGCTGTCCTTCTTCTAGGACTTGGGCAGCCTCGCGCTCGATTTCGACTCGGTCGCGAAGGCGCTTTGCCTCACTATGTCCCGGAGAAAGACTCAGGGCATCGTCAAACGAGGCGATGGCGCGGTCCCAATTGCCCAGCTCGATGTGGTTTTGACCGGATTCGATCAGATTCGCCAACTCCTGCTCCAATGGATCGACTTCTTCGACGTTGGCGTCGTCCCCGGAATCGCCGAGCACTGTTGCCACACCGAAGACCACCCCTCCGGCGACCAGGAGTCCCACGACCAAAAGGGCTGCGAAACCGGCATAGGTCGTCAAATTACTGCTGCTGGAATAGGAAGCGATATCCTCTGGGGTAACCGCTTTGTCTCCCTCGATGAAGACAAATTCGATGCTCCCGAATTCGACGCGATCTCCGGAGGTGATCTCTTGACGTCCGTCGACGGTCTTCCCATTGAGCCGCGTTCCGTTGGAGCTGCCGAGATCTTCGACCGCGTAGAGGTCACCGCGCCGGTGAATCACGGCATGACGGCGGCTGATCGAGGAATCGGAGAGCAAGATGAAATTATCATCGGTGCGACCAATGGTGTTTTGCTGCTCCGAGAGGCTGAACTCCTCACCGGCAAAAGAGTCGTTGATGCGAACCAATTTGAAGTGTTCGCCGCCAGAATCGATAAACAAGGTGCTCATCACATCTTGTTTGCTGGCGTTCGCCGGCGCTTCATACTCTAGATAGAGGTAGAATTCACCGATGCAGATCTGGCTTGCCGTTCCCAGATCTCGGGTCTGGATCACACGCTGACCGTCGACAATGACCCCATTGGCGCTGTTGAGGTCTTCGACGTAGCAACGGCCCTCCTGGATAAAGATTCGTGCATGCTCTCGACTTACGCTGCCCGATGGAAGGACGACGTCACATGTTTCCAGACGACCGATGGTGTAGGAGCCGTGGTCGAATGAGAAGGTATCCGCGACCTGCCCGTTTTGGTCTTCGATGGTGATAGTGAACATGACAACCCACACAGATGGAGGCTCTCCGACGAAATCATCTCGTGCCGTGTGTCACATTGCATTGTGGCCACGACCGTACCGGTGACGCAGTCATTCGCGAAAGATCGCCAAATCTACGTCATACCCCGCATGGCGGAGGTCTTCGTAGAAGAGAGGAATATAGCCGGTTGGATGAAAGTCTCCGTCCGTCCCTTCAACGCGATAGTAGAAAATGTCATTGAGTCGAAAGGCATCAATATCAATGCCCTGAACCTCGGCGATCTGCTGGACGCGAAATCCACTGTCCGGCGTGGTATTGACGACGACGACCAGATCGACGGAGCGGGCGACCTGTTCTCGCAATCCACGGGGCGAGATCTCGCTCGCCGACAACAAGCACATACTCTGCAGTCGGCTCAGGGCATCGATGGCACTTGTTCCGTGGAGGGTCAACATACTGCCCTCGGTGCCCGTGGTCGCCGCGGTGACCCAGTCGTAGGCCTCGGCGCCATGGCACTCATCGACCAAAATGCGATCGGGATGCATGGCGACGGCGTTTTGCAACAACAGTTGCATATCGAAGCCCGAGGCAGGACTGGCCTCCAGGCGTATAAAATTGGGCTTGTCGATCGGCAGATCGCTGTGCTGTTCGACGGCGATGATGCGTGAGGACGACGGAGCTTGAGAGGCCATCGCCGCCAGCAGGGTGGATTTTCCGGAATTGGTGGGGCCAGCGATGAGCACCGATCGGTTGGCGTGGACCGTACGCTCCAAAAATTCCGCCATGCCCGGTGACAGGGCACCACGTTGTGCCAACTCCTGCAGGCTCGGAAAATATTGATTCGGCTTTCGCACCGTCAATACCGGTCCGTCGACGGCGATCGGGGGCATCACGATATGGACTTGAGTTCCGTCGCTAAACCGCACTTCGTCGGATACTGGTGGGTTGTCATCGGCGCCGAGCAGTCGTTTTGCCGCCAATTCCAGCATGTCGGTATGGCTATATCCATATTCGGCGAGGATCTCCTCTCCGTCGCGCCGAATGATAACTCGGTCGTGGGCGTTGATATAGATCGAGCGCACGGCGTCGTCGTCGAGATAATCCTCGAGGGGTCCTAGGCCGGTCGCCTCTTTGGTCAGGGCATCGATCAGAGCTTCGTCCTCAACGTCGGGATTGACCGTTTTTACCGCCGATTTGACGGCCCGGGAGATCTTGCTCTCCATCGACTTGTCGTCGAGCGGATAATCCAGGGGCAATTCCTCGACCGGCATCGATTCGAAAAATACCCGTGCCACATCCTGTTGGGCGCGGTGAAAGTCGGCGTCGAACTCGCTCTGCATCGGAGCGGCGAGATCGATGGAACTGATGCTTCCACCGTCTTCTGAATCCGGGCCCCGCTGCAGCGAGGAAGATTGGGAGATCGACGTCGATGCGTCCGAATCGGTTGGCCGGCCCAGCGAATCGAGACCCGACGACGCTGCACCAGATACCGGCGAAGCATCGGATGACGGTGACGGCCCAGGGGATGGAGAAGGTCCGGGGGATGGGGAAGGTCCGGAACCTCCGGAGCCACCGGGTGGTGGTGTTTGAGGCGCTGCTCCCATGCCACCTGGCTCATCGTCCAATGGTTCCGGTTCAACCTCCAGCGGCTCTGGTTCCAACTCCGGCACCATATCGGCCGGAGGTGACGAGTCGCCATAGGTCTTGCGCAGGTCTTCCTCCCCGCCAGTGGGGTCGGGTGTGGGTTTTCGTTGATCCGATCCAGCGTTGGTGGTCGCCCCACTGGGAGTCTTCGACGGTGGACCACCGGCACCCGATGAGTTGCGCTGCACCCGGTTTTTTCGAAGTTGCTCCAATGCCGAGGACGGAGAACCCGAGGAACGGCCCTGCTGCTGAGAGCCCGATGCGGCTGCTGCGGCGGCACCGAGTCCTCCACCGGGGGCGTTCGTATCTCCCTGGACGCCGTCCATCACGGTGGGAAAATGTCGCCCGCCGCCCTGCGAAGAAGAGCGCGACGGTCCGCCACCTGCAGAACCTCCGGGACCCGAGGGAGCGCCCGGTGGTTGGGGAGGCTGAGACGAAGCCTGGGGCCCCGGCTGTTGCGCCTGTTGGCGCTTGATTTGCAGGATAAAGTCCCCAATGTAGATCTTGTCGGTTTCATCAATCGCCTGCTCGGCATTGACCTTGCGGCTATTGACGTAGGTGCCATTCGTGCTCTTGAGATCGACGATATACAAATTATCGTCTCTCAAAAAGATACGGCTGTGTTGTTTGGAGACGTTTCCCTTGGGCAACACGATATCATTGCCCTTCATACGCCCGATGGTGATCTCGGGCTTGGAGAAGTCGTATTGGGACTGCTGCCCACCTTTTTCGCTGATCGTAACGCTGAACATAAGGGGCAGTTCCTCCTTGGTGAGTCATCAATGCTGTAGCGACCAACGTAGTTGCCTTCGACGTGCGAGGAATCGTCAACCGTGAGCCCGCTTTCATCAGTTCTCAGGCATCGGTTGGTCTTTTTAATTCGGCGCGCGCAAACGGATGGTCGCAGAGGGATTGTGGAGTGTCAAGATTATGGGCTTCATAGCCGCCTTGGTTTAGACGCATGCTGTTATGATTTTGCGTCGGACTCCTCCTCGGAGGCAACGAGTTTATCATCCTCTGACTCATCATCAGCATCCGATTCTTGTTCGCCCGATTCCGGTGTTTCGCTGCTTGTGCTTTTATCGCCATCGTCGACTTTCTCGACGCCATCCTCTTCTGCGTCGTTGGAGTCGTCAGTGATGTCATCTTCCTCGTGTTCTTCCGATGGCTGGGAGGACTCCTGAGTGAAAATCTCCTCATCCTCGAAATCTGAGACATCGCTGGAGGCGTGGGCTTGTGCATCACCGGCGTCCTGATCTTCGCGCTGTACCCCATCGGAATCGCCATCGCGATCCAAGCTTGCGCCGGGGGTGATCTCCTCGATGACCTCGGCGACGCCCGGTGGCAATTTGGCGTCTCCATTGGGTCGGGGCAATCGGGGAAGTCGGTTCCAGATCGACGGATCAGTGGGGGCGTATTCCTGATCGTAGAGATGGCAGGCCACCTCATGTCCCGGTGCGACCTCCACGGAGCGCGGCTGCACGGTGTCGCAGGGCTCATAACAGGCGGGGCAACGGGTGTGAAATCGACATCCCGTAGGGGGATTCATCGGCGAGGGGACGTCGCCCTTGAGAATGACTCGATCGATTTTACGCCGTGGGTTGGGCTGTGGGATCGCCGACAAAAGGGATTGGGTATACGGGTGCAGGGCATTGGAAAAAAGGGTTTCGCACTCCGCCAATTCCATGATCTGTCCGAGATACATCACGGCGATTCGGTCCGAGATATGACGCACCACGGAGAGATCGTGAGCGATGAAGAGATAACTCAGATTGAATTCGTCCTGGAGATCGAGCAACAGGTTGATGACCTGGGCCTGGACGGAGACATCGAGAGCGCTGACCGCCTCATCGCAGACAATGAAATCCGGGTTGAGCGCCAGGGCTCGGGCAATCCCGATGCGCTGGCGCTGTCCGCCGGAAAACTCGTGGGGATATCGCGTCACATACGAGGGCTGAAGCCCGACGCGTTCGAGAAGGTCCTGGACCTGGCGCCGAATTTCGTCATTGCCACTTGCGATTCCGTGGAACTTGATCGCCTCACCGATGATATCCTCGACGGTCATACGGGGATTGAGGCTGGAGTAGGGGTCCTGAAAGATGATCTGAAGATTGCGGCGCAATCGGCGCATCTCTTTTGTGTCGGCCTCCACAATATCAGAGCCTCGAAACAAGATCTGTCCTTCCGACGGCTCGAGTAGGCGCAAGATAGAGCGTCCG
Source organism: Myxococcales bacterium (assembly GCA_007119595.1). Lineage (GTDB taxonomy): Bacteria > Myxococcota_A > Bradymonadia > Bradymonadales > Bradymonadaceae > SLJM01. The sequence goes on along the minus strand of SKPJ01000334.1, from coordinate 6,007 downwards.
GCAGTGGTTTTTCCGCAGCCCGATTCCCCGACCAGGCCCACCGTTTCATTGGGATAGACATCAAAACTAAGCCCGTCCACGGCTTTGACGGAGCCGACGACGCGGTTGAGAATTCCCTTTTTGACGGGAAAATACTTCTTGAGGCCGCGAATCTCGAGCAGGGGCTCAACATTGCTCTTCGAGCGCGGTTTGGTGGCGGTTGCAGTCATGAAAATACCTCGGTCGTCAAATCGACGCTGCGATTATTCGGCGGGTCGCTCCAGCGATCCGTCGGTGGCGTCAGGGGGGTCCGGTTCGGCGGCGAGCTCGTCGCCGGTGACGCCGGTTCGCTCTTTGGTTCCGGCACGGACCTGTTCGGCATACCAACAGGCCGCGGTATGACCGTCTTCGAGTTCTACCGTCGGCGGTAGCTGGGAGCATTTCTCGGTGGCGAATTCGCATCGAGTGCGAAATCGGCAGCCCGACGGAAAATCCTGGGGCCGTGGAACCATTCCGGGGATGACGTAGAGGCGGTCGTCAGAGGTCAGCTTCGTCTTGGTCTCCACCTGGGGAAGGCTGTTGAAAAGCCCGATGGAGTAGGGATGAGCCGGTCGCTCAAAGACGGTGTATACATCGCCGTATTCCACGATCCGGCCGCCGTACATCACGGCTACGTCGTCGCAGGTCTCGGCGACCACCCCCAGATCGTGGGTGATGAACAGAATCGACATGCCCACCTCCTCCTGCAATTCGTTGAGGAGTTCCAAGATCTGGGCCTGAATGGTGACGTCCAGCGCCGTCGTCGGCTCATCGGCGATCAACAATTTCGGCTTACAGGCAAGCGCCATGGCGATCATGCAGCGCTGCTTCATCCCACCGCTCATCTGGTGCGGATATTCGTCGATCCGCTCGCCCGGCGCGGGAATACCCACCTTGTCGAGCATGTCGATGGCGTATTCTCGGGCCTCGCTATATCCCATATCCTGGTGGAGCAGGATGGCCTCTACGATCTGGTTGCCCACGGTGAACACCGGATTGAGGCTGGTCATCGGCTCCTGAAAGATCATCGAGATATCATTGCCCCGAATCTTGCGCATCGCCGCGTCGGTAATCTTCGTCAGATCCCGGCCCTCGAAATGAATCTTTCCGCCGACGATCTTTCCCGGTGGCTGGGGGATGAGTCGCAGAATACTCAGCGATGTCACCGACTTGCCGGAGCCCGACTCGCCGACAAGTCCCAATGTTCGGCCCCGTTGAATCTTGAGGCTGACCCCATCGACGGCCGGGGCGACCCCGTCATCGGTGAAAAAATGGGTCTTGAGATCTTCCATTTCGAGAATGATCTCGTCGCCTTTTGTGGATTGACTCGCCATAGGCCTACTTCCTCATTTTGGGGTCGGTAGCGTCTCGAAGTCCCTCGCCGATCAGGTTGAATAGACTGATGACGAGAAAGATCGCAAATCCAGAGGCCAGGATCATCGTCATATCCTGCGTATTCCGCCCGCTGGTCAGAATCTGGCCCCAGCTCGGCACGTCCGGTGGTCCGACGCCGAGGAAGGCCAGGGTGGCTTCGATGAGGATTGCCCCGGCGATACCAAAGGTGGCGGCGACATAGACCGGTTGAATGGCATTGGGCATCACGTGGCCGAAGATGATCCGCAGCCGGTCCAATCCGAGCGCCGTGGCGGCCTGGACAAAATCCTGGTTTCGAAGCCTTAAAAACTCGCCTCGCACCAGGCGAGCAATGCCGGTCCACCCGGTAAACCCGATGATGAGCATGATGTGAAAGACCGAGGGTTCCTCGATGAATCCGGCGATGGTGAGAAGAAGGAAGATCACCGGAAAGCACATCATAATCTCAATGAGCCTCAAGATGACGGCGTCCGTACGACCGCCAAAGAAACCGGCCAGACTCCCCAAAATCATGCCGATCGTGGCATAGATTCCGACGGCGACAATTCCGATGGTCAAAGAGATACGGGTGCCGTAAAGAATGCGCGTAAAGACATCGCGCCCCTCCCGGTCGGTTCCCAGCCAATGTTCCCAACTCGGCCCTTCGTTGACGGCCATCAAATTGACGTTTCGATAGGAGTGTTCCAGGGGCGGAAAGAGAGCCCGCACCCCGTCGTCGAGCTCCGTCAACGCCTGATAGTCCACGTAGGGTTGGCGGAATTCGGCACCGTACAACATCATAAAGCCGATGGCTGCAACCGCCATGGCCACACCGATGAAGATGTTGCGCCGTTTTTTGTAGAGCGATTTGTCTCCGGGGCTCAACTTGCCGCGGAGCCCAAACCACACCAAAAACACGAAGGGGACGTAAAACAGAAGAAAGTTGAAGAATATGTCGACGCCGGAGTTGAAAAAATTCTGATCAAAGAGGGCGACGAACCAGGGATAACTCGTTCCCTGCAAAATCTCGGGGCCCACTCCTTCCGGTACGTATAGGTAAAACGGAACATTCATCGCCAACACCGGGCAGACCATGGCCAGAACGAAGAGTGCGAATACACCCCAAAGGCTGTAGTAGCTGACCCGGTACTTCTTGAATTGGCCCCAGACGATTTCACCATAGGTCTGGTAATCGTCGGGCTCGGTGGTTGTGGAGTCGTTTTGGGAAGTCATCGTCGCCTGTCACTGTGGCAAAAACATCCGGTCGCCGGCTTGTCGGCTCGCAGATTCAATCAAAGGTGATACGGGGATCGACGATCGCGTAACTGATGTCGGAGAGCAGAATTCCCACCAATGTCATCACTGTCGAGATCAGCAATACACCCATGATGGCGTTGTAGTCGTACATGAAGATACTTTCGTATAGGTACAGCCCGATTCCGGGGATGTTGAAGATGTATTCGATGACCAGCGATCCACTGACGACGAAGGGGAGCATGGTGCCCATCAGGGTCAAGATGGGGATCATGCCGTTTCGCACGGCGTGTTTCATGATCACCATCGATTCGCTCAAACCCTTGGCGCGGGCGGTCCGGATATAGTCGGCGCGAATGACGTCGAGAAGCCCGGTCCGAGCGTATCTGCTAAGGGCTGCCAGCGATCCGTAGGTCAGACATACAATCGGAAGAAAAATATGCCACGCCACGGAGCGCAATTGGGTCAAGATCGGCATATCGCGCGCCGAGTCGGCCAAAAATCCGCCGGTGGGGAAAAAGTCGAAGGGACGGCCGACGGCGAGAAATTCGATCAGCAACACAGCCGTAAAAAAGCTCGGGAGGCTGTACAGCATGAACAGAATGACCGTGACCACCTGGTCTTTGATCGTATTCTGGTTGTACGCGCTCCAGATGCCGATGGGCACACTGATGATATAGGCCAAAAAGATGGCCAAAAACCCGAGGGTCAGACTGTAGGGGAGTTTCTCTAAAATCGTATTCATCACCGGGCGCCGGTCCACGGTGCTCAGTCCGAAATCGGGAGCGCCGATGGTCAGCGGGGATTGAAGGCTGTCCTCATCATCGCGCAGCGGCCGCAGTGAGAAGGGGTTTAGATTATCCCAGTATTTGGCAAAGCGCGTGTCGAGAAAAAAGATCCCGACTTTGTCGCCCGTGGAGTACTCAAATCGGTCGCGATTTTCCTCAAACCAGGGAATCCAATTGTCCTCCAGCATTTCGACGACGGCGTCCTCATCTTCGTCGATCGGCACCTGCCAGCGGCGAAGGACTCGATTTTCACGACTGATCTCCCGATTCTTGTCCCGAATCTCCGGCGGGGGGTCGGGGTCGGAGCGGGCCAGGATGGGCCGCCGCGTATTGGAGGAGAGTTGATTGACTGCAAAGTGGCGAATATCTGCCTGATCGTGATGTTGGGCAATGGAGATCAATTCTGGAACGACGTAATTCCCCCAGTCGCTTAGCGTCTCCTGAGCGGAGAGGATCTCCGCCGTCGTGGGGCGCTCTTCGACAGGGGTGCAGTTGTCGTCGTCCGCCGGATCAGCGATCTCCGGCATCTCTTCGTCCACCGGACCGGCCTCGTCCTCGGGGGCTGCCGCGGGAGCAAGCGTTGCTTCTTCTTCGGCGCGTTCTTGTTCCTCCTCGATCTGTTCGATGAGCTCATCGTCGGCACAGACCGGTCGTTGAAAGGCGACGATGGTCCGAACCTGTTCTTCGACATCCTCTTCAGTGAGCCGAAAACGGGTATTGAGCAGGATCGGTTTGTCGAGGTTGAATTGCTCCTGGAAAATCCGATAGGCCTCCTGGGCGTCTTGAGAGACCGCTTCCGTGCCATCGGCTGCCGCCTGTGCTGAAGGATCTCCAGGCGCCAGATTCAGGATCACGAAGATGATCATGGAGATGACCACGAAGGTCGGCACCATCAGCAGGATGCGTTTGATGATATAATTGATCATGAGGTCTCGCCCGTGGGAGCGGGAGAATTATCGGGAATCGGCGGCCAACCAGTACCTGGTGTTTTCGGCATCACTCGTTGATGTACCAGGGCAGTGAATAAGCCTGGGGCCGAATCTGTTGAAAGACGACGTTTTCGAGGCGTGGATTCCACACGGCCACATTCTTGGGCGCATAAAAGAATGTATAGGGCTGTTCGTGGTGGACGATGGAGTGAAATTCACGGAGCAATTCCAGGCGCTCTTCCTGGTCGAAGGTCTCGCGCAGGGTCTCGATGATCTCGTCAGCTTCCTCGTTTCGGAATCCGACCCGATTCGATCCGCGGGGAATATCGGCCTGGCTGGAGTGCCAGATTTGGTAGGGATCGTTGAACCAACTCAGGCCCCATCCACCGGTGAAGGCGTCGAATTGCTTCTCCTCCATCCGGCGCTGCATCAGCGCCCAATCCACGGGGTCGGAGCTCATATGGACGCCGATGCGCCGAAGATCTTCGGAGTAAATAGAGGTCCAGCTCCGCACGGCCGGTCGATTGTAGGCCGTGAGGGTAAACTCGAAGCGGTGCATTTCACCGTCGATCTCTTTGTTGCGAATCCCGTCGCCGGTGGTGTCCGTCCAGCCCGCCTCGTCGAGCAGCTCGCCTGCCCGCTCCAGATCGAAGGGCAGGGGTTCGATGTCGGGGTTATTCGCCGGGTGCTCGTAGTAGTAGGGCCCCGATTGAAGCTCTCCCAGGCCATGCATCGTATTTTCGATGATGCCCTCGCGGTTGAACGCCAGGGTCATCGCCTTTCGGACCCTGCGATCCTCGAATAGCTCGGTGTCTGCATTCCAGCCGATGTAGTGATAGGCGAAGCGGTCGATGACTTCGTATTCCAGATCGCCTTCTTCGAAGGGACTATTGGGACCACCTTGAAGGACCTCGCTTCGATAGCGCGGTGGCGCCAGCCCCGGAAGAAAGTCAATATCTCCACCGAGGGTCTGATTCCAGCCCGCTTCCGGGTCGGGAATGACGTGGTATTCGACCTTGTCGATCGGCGGAAGTTCTCCGAAATAATCCTCGTTGACCTCCAATGTGATCCGATCACCGGCTCGAAATCCCTCAAAGGTATAGGGGCCGGTTCCAATGGGATAGTCGTTGGACCAGTGATCGTTGAATTCGACGGCCACCATATCCTCGTCGTATTCGTTTCCGTCGCGATCCCGGGAGTACAGCCATTTGGGCAGCGGATAGCCGAGCATCACCGTAAATAGGGAGTGATAACGAGGTCGCTCCCAGGTGACTCGAAAGGTGTAGCGGTCGATGATCTCCACCTCTTCGATGTCGGCGACGTAATTGGCGATATGTGCGGCTTGAACCTCCGGGCTTTGAGCCATCTCGAAGTAGAAAGCCCCGTCTTCGGCCGTCAACTCCTGGCGTTCGCGAAGCCATTCGTAGCGCGGGTCACTCATGTCCACGCTCGGTCGATGCCAGTAAACCCCTTCGCGTAGATGGATGACGTATTCGGTGAAGTCGTCGTTGATCTCCACCTTGTAGGCCAGGTCCGGGACGTAGTTGTCGGGTTCGGTGAAGTCCTGTCGAGCAAATTGGTTGTGGACGTAATATTGGATATCTCGGACGTCCACCGAGTTTTCGACCAACCAGTTGAAACCCGCCGGGTCTTGAGCAATCAATC
>SKPJ01000565.1 GCA_007119595.1 Myxococcales bacterium | reverse complement strand
TCTTGCTTCGCCGGTCGATGAATATGCCCCAAAAGCCAGGCCGACACCGGCGACTCCACAAGCTGCGCCGTAGTAACGGGAGCATAACTACTCGCCGGCTGATCCAGATCGGCGTGCAACAGGCCCACCGTGGGGATCGAATCATCGATTTGCAGTTCAAAATCATCGATCGGCGACCGATGAATATGGCGCTTCGGAAACGACCACCCGACAAATCGAAGCATCGGCCTACCACCGCGCTCGATCACCTCTTCTTCCCACCGTCCCCCTCGGCCGAGCAGATAAAAATCGTCGACGTCCACCACTTCCGCGAGCCTGGGAAGCACGTCCCAATCGTGGTTCCCGGCCACGGCCACCGTCGAAATTTCGGTGCTGGCGAGCCTTTGCAGCCCCCGCTCCAATGGTCCGATGGCCTGATAATAGGCACTTCTCTGATCGACGATATCGCCGGTCAGCGCCACCACGTCGACACCGGACTCGATGGCCACATCCACGATCCGACGCCACACAAAAGCCACCGAATACTCCTCGACCCCGGCGGGCACCCGGCTGGGCCGACGCCCCAGGTGAATATCGCCGGTACATAATATGGTGACGCTTCGGTCCCCCATCTCACGAACTCCGATGGAAAGAGGTGACAACAGCACCGCCGAGTGTAAACGAAAGCGAGTTTAACGAAAACACCACGGCACCTGCAGGATTACCATTCACTTTGCGCTGTACGCTGAGCCGCTGAGCCGCTGAGGCGCTGAGCCGCTGAGGCGCTGAGGCGCTGAGCCGCTGGAGCGCTGTGGCGCTGCACGCTGATCCGCTATACACGAAAGAGCTCGCTAAATCCCACTAAGGACGCTGTAGAACTGCGCTTCGTGCAGGCCCCGATCTCGATAGCCCAATTGGTCCTACACCGTGCACTTTGGCACGGACGGTCGGGCAGTTCCTCCGCGCTATCAGCGCACACTCAGCGAGCTCTTTCGTGCTCAGCGTCCCGCGTGCAGCGTCCCGCGCTCAGCGCCTCCGCGTCCCCCTATTGATTCCCGACTTTGAATCCCCTCCACCACTGCGGTATGTCTCTACTGCTGGAGATCGAGGACCCCGACGACGCCTACGGAGAAGTTTTATGCAGATTGCACCCAAAATCCCCCATCGACTGCTCACCTGTCTGTGTCTGGTCGTTTTCGCCGTGAGCACCACGGCCTGTTCCGACGACGATGACGCAGAGAATCAGCAACAGGATACGGGCGTCATCGAAGACGCTGGCCAGGACGCCGACAATGACGTCGATCCCGACACAGATATCGACGCCGACACTGATGTCGACGAAGAAGAACAATTGCCGACCGCCTGCGAAGCGACGTTTTGGGAATGCTCGGAATTTGTCGACGGCCCCGAGCTGAGCGAGCGGCGCCACGGACACGACTCAGCCATCCTCGACGACGGGCGCGTCCTACTCATCGGCGGCTCGGCACGGATGGACGACAGCCCCGCCAGCGGACGCTCCGAGACCTGGGAGATCTTCGACCCCTGGGAAAACGAAGTGGCCGCCTCCGGCGAGCTACCCGACGTGCGCCGAAACCCGGCGATCGTCCAACTCGAAGACAGCTCCGTACTCGCCATCGGCGGCCGCGACCAGAACAATACCCGGGTGCCCACGGTCCAACACTTTTCGCCGGAGACCGAGGAATGGTCCTCCATCCCCCATATGGGCGCCCCTTTCTCCCGCGCCACCCTCCTCGAAGACGGTCGCGTCCTCGCCAGCGGCGCCTCCCATTCAGATGGCGATCCGGCGCGCATCGTCGGTCAGACCTTCGACGTCGACGAGTACTCCTGGACCACCATCGAGGCCTTTCAAACATCAGAAGACGCCATTTCGAACCTCGTCTTCGAAGAGATCTCCAACGGCGATATCCTGGCCATGTTCACCCATGACGTCCCGACCCCCGAAGGTGCTCCTCCGGACGCCGAATTGGTCGGCGTCACCGCCGTCACCTACAATATCGACACCGGTTCCAGCGAAGAATTGGTGACCTTCGACACCATCGCCCCCATTATGCATCCCGCCATCACTGCTCTTCCCGAAATGGGACAATTTTTGCTTCATCTACGCGTCTTCGACGAAGAGGGCAACGAACTCGAGGGCCAGGGCCATCTCTACAACCCCGACACCGGCAATATTACCGAACAATACGCACAGGACCCTCCGCCGGGTCAGGTGCGAACCGTTTTGCCCGGAGACGAACTCGTCTTCACCGGATCCAGCCAGGTGCAGCTCTATAAAGTCGACGCCGATATGTGGAGAAATTTCGCTCAACTCCCGCTGGGAATCTATTTTACGTCCATGGAAGTGCTGCACGACTGCCGGCTATTCTTCTCCGGTGAGCGAACCCTCGATCTCGCCGACGCCGAGTTGCGCGGTGTCGACACCGGCTATTGCATTCCCGATGAAGAAGAACCCGAAATGGACGATGACGACGAAGGGAATGACGACGAAGGGGATGTGGACAACAATGATGAAGGCAACAATGACGAGTACAACGAATATCCCAATGAATATCCCAACGAATATCCCAACGAACATGAGCCCGACGCAGGTCATAATATGGACGACGGTGCAATCGATGTCGGCATCGGCGGCTGAGTCAAGGGGGGGCAGCGTTGTGGTGTTGAGTCATGCGGCGTAGCCCCTCCGACTTCGGGCTGAAAAACGCCCTCAGCCACCTCCCCAACGAGTTTGGGGAGGATATTCGGGGTGGCCTCCACCGGTTGTGCACTGCGGCGTAGGACTCCAAGGGTCGAGAGATGCACGGACGCGCTCCCTCAGCTTGGCTGGGGAGCTGGTGAGCGAGCGTGGAGCGAAGCGAATCTGAGGGGCAACTGCGCATGCCTTCAAACTTCATCTACGGCGACCAACGTCCTTCTTCCTGGCGCCGCTTCTCGCGGCGCTGCTCGCTCCGCACCCGGCGCCAACCAAAGCGCACCGCCTCTTTGAACAAACTCCAGGGCCGCGTGGTATGATCCATCCATCCCCGACGGGCGTGCTCCTCGATGCTCTCCCAGTCGCGGTCTTGAAGTCCCCGATTTTCCGCCAATGCCATCCCGTATCGATACCCCAATCCCAGGTCATCAAACGAATAGCTGCTATCGGCGAAATTCTCCGCGTAGTGGACCCGAAAGTCGCTCTCCAACTCCTTGAACCTCCGCGAGCGGTGGGCCCCCGGTAATTCATCACTTGCGATATGATGAATATGGCGCTTCGGCTGTACATGCACCGCATGAGAGCGCGCGCCCCGCTCCGGGTCTTCCTCCACCACATCGACGACCTTGAACCACTTTGGCGTGGCCCACTCCGTCTGTGACTCCGACTCCTCTCCCGCGCCGTGCCAGATCCGATCCATTTCCCCGCCGCCGGTTTCCTCCTCGAGACGGACCACCGGAAATCGACCCAAGATCTGCTCCGCCTCGTCGGCCCGGTCCTCGTCGCACATCGCGATCACCAATGCACAACCGCGGCGCACCAATTCGTCGTAGCGCCCCACATCGCGTCGCCGAATCACCAGCACCTTCGCCGACCGCTCCTTGTCGCCTCCGTTTTCATCGATGAAAAAACGCTCGAAAAACCCCTCGTCTGCCCGTCCGGCGTCGACGTATTGAATATCCGACCGTCCAAACCCGGCGGCGACAAGTGCATCGATCGCCTTCCGCGCATCCCCGCTCTCTTCGAAGAGCGCCGTCACAAATTTCGGCATCTCGACCTCGACGTATCTAGTGGTGCTTGTCTCCTCTTCTAAGAAGAAGATGCACACGAACGCCGAAAGAGCCTAATCACCCCTCTCCAGCTTGCTGGGGAGAGGGCGACGCGGAGCGAGCCGGTGGGGCCTCTTTCACAATCCCCGTACCCTTCACAAACAACCCGCACCCTTCACAAAAAAAGGGCCGAACCGACAACCGTCGATTCGGCCCTCTTTGGCCCTCAGTAAATGACATCCAAATCAGAAGCCCATCGACGCTGTGCAGCGACAACCATGGTCGGGATTCCAACCGGAGATATGAGCGTCGAACTCCTCTTTCATCGTCGAGCCCTCCGGGACACCGATATGGAAATGCTCGGCTTCTGCCGGACAACTACAGGAATCGCGCTCAAAGCAGGCCGCACCCTCGAAGACATCGTCGTCGACGTCCTCGATCTCATAACCGCTGTCTCCGCAGGGATTGGGGCCCCATTCCGACAACCAGTTGTCTTCGTCCCAGGTCCCCTTACAATTGCGGAAATCGTCCCAGCTCTCTTCGATATTATTGACCTTGCCGTCGCAGCTATTGTCGAGTCCGTCACAGACCTCCGGCATCGGGCGGTACTCGAGATCGCTCTCCTCGCACTGGGGAAGTCCCGTTCCGTCGCAGACGATCGCATACCCTGAGGCATCACAGCGCCCCTGACCGCTGTAGCCATCATCACTTCCGAGCAGATCAAAGATCGGATCTGTGATCGGATCGAGAATCGGGATGCCCTCACAAACGATGGAGACCTCCTCCAAGATCCAGTCATAGGTCATTTCACAATCGGGATGACAGGGTATGCCATCGAACTCCTCCGGGCAGTGAAAGGGACACTCATTATTGGGCCCGCTTGTATCTCCAGCACCACTGCAATTGTCGCACGAAGGGTCGAAATTCAGCGAGTTATCACCACAATCATAAAACCCGGAGGGACAGGCATTGCCTTCGTTGTCAATCGGCTGATTCGAACCGGTACAGATACACGATTCATCCTGGAACATGCTAAAGCAATTGCAGGCCAGTCGTGTGTCTACCTTGGTGTACTCACCGTCGCCGCCGCCGGAGCCGAGCCCTTCGCAATAATCGCCGACCAGCTCGATTTCAGTTCGATCCTCATTGGCGAATACCCATCCCCCCTGCGACGGTTCGCATTGATGATCTTCATCGATGCACTGTCCTTCAAAACAAAACTCGTTACTACCGCACCCCTCAGAGCATTGTTCATCCTCCGGTTCACAGCCGCGGAAGTCATGGCAAAACTCATCCGAATTACAGTCGTCATTGGAAAAACACTGATCGTCGGCATCTCGACAGACCCCACGGGAGCCCGTGTGGTTGGTATGGCATACATCATAGTCCTCGAGACCGTCGCATTGCTCCTCCGGTGGAGCGTCGGGATCGCATTCCAGATCTCCGTCCATGCACTTGCCCCGCCAGCAAAACGCTGGCTCGCCGATCACACCTTCGCAATAGTCATCGGGATCGGCCTCATCGCGGCAATCGAGATCTACATCGATACAACCCAATACGTCGTGGCAGAAAAGGTTTTCACTCTCCCCATCTTCACATTGGGTATCCGAATCGCAGGCGTAGGGCTTGGTGAGATGGCGGCACTTTCCGCCGGGAAGACAGTACTCCGACGAATCCGGACATGCCTCCCAATCACCGATATTTCCACTCTGGCCAGCATGAGGGACAACCTCCGGCGCAACGGCATTGTCGCTCCAGACGCGAACTCTAGCCACTCCCGGATCATCCGGGACCCCCGGGGCTGGAATCGTCTCCCCGTCTGCGTCTTCGCCGGGCGACGTCCAGTGAGCGTGGTCGACATCAAAGACACATTCGGAGCTATCTAGTGGTTCTTCATCATCTTCGGGAAATTTCATCTTCCGCGAGCAACTATCGTGGAAAAAATAATCTCCCGCAGAAGCATCGGAGAATACCGCCATCAGACCAAATGCCCCGCCGGCGTCGCCGCCCCACGTCGCCCGGGCCTCCCAACTATTACTGGTGGTGGCATATCTGCGAGCAGTCTGGATGGTAAATTCAAGTGGAGCACCATCCCCTACTTCTACCGCCTCATGTCGACGATTGTCGAAGAGCTGATTAGCTCCATCTTCCCAGTGAGCATCATCGGCATCGTAACGGCTTAACACAGTACCGACCACAACCTTTTCCTGCCCTCGAGATGTCGGGGTATACCCGGTGGTCACGGTATTGACGTTTTCATCGAAGCTCGAAGCCGATGAGGTCACATCGAGAATCGGGAAATGGCCTTCGATCTCCTGGATGACCGTCATCGTATGACGACCGCTAAGAGTACTATCTGCACTATGGCTCCACCGGGTGACGACCGTATCGGACTCATCGGGTCCGGCGATTTTGTACCAAATCGCCAGACCACGGCGCCACGAGCCCTCGAATTCCTCGTCATTTCGCTGTATCGCCAACGACCACCCATCGCTGAGCATCTCGGCATCGAGCCAATCG
>SKPJ01000412.1 GCA_007119595.1 Myxococcales bacterium | reverse complement strand
GACGGCATCGAGTGTACGGACAATCACTGTGACGGCGCCAATGGCTGTGTCGCCGAACCGGACGACTCCCAATGCGATGCTGCCGAAGGCGGTGAATGCAACCCAGACGAAGGGGGATGCCAATATCCGGCCTGTGACGACACCACCTGCACTCCCAATAATGACTGTGAAACTGCCCATTGCGACGGCGACGACTGCATACGCACCTCGAATTGCTCCTCCAACGAGGAGTGCTGCGCCGGGGAATGCGTGCCCATTGGCTGCGACGACGGCATCGATTGTACGGACAATCACTGCGACGGCGCCAATGGCTGTGTCACCGAGCCAAACGACGGATCTTGCGACGACGGCAACGAATGCACCGACAATTTTTGCGACCCCGATTCGGGTTGTGAAACCGAGAATAACAACGCCCCCTGTGACGACGGGCTTTTTTGCACGGGAGACAATAGTTTTTGCTCCGGCGGCTCCTGCTCCGATCACAACGACGAGCCCTGCCCAGATACCAATTGTCTGGAATCGACCCAGGAGTGTGGCGAGTGCGTCACTGACTCCGACTGTGGCAACGTCATCGAGGGCAACTGGAGTACCTGCGGCGGCTTCGGGAGCACTTGTTCGGAGTCGGGCACCCAAACCCGAGAGGTACAAACTCCAGTCTGTGATAACGAGGAGTGTTCAATGGAAGTCGAAGAACAAAGCCAGTCCTGCTCCCGCGATACAGAGGGCATTGAGTGTGGCGACGGAACAGTCCACGGCGATTGGAGTGACTGTGAGTACGACAGCGAATGCGCCGAAGGCGGTGAGCGACAGCGCGATGTCACCACCTATTCCTGCAGTGGTGGCTCCTGCACCGGCGACACCACCACCGAAACCGAACCCTGCTCCCGCAATACCACCGGCGCCTCCTGCGGCGACGGAACGGTCCACGGCGATTGGAGTGACTGTGAGTACGACAGCGAATGCACTGAATCCGGTGAACAGGAGCGCGATGTCACCTCCTATACTTGCTCGAGTGGCACCTGCTCCGGCAATACCACCACCGAAACCGAACCCTGCTCCCGCACTACCGAGGGCATTGAGTGCGGCACAACCGACTACGGTGATTGGAGTGAATGTGAATACGAGTTCGAGTGTTCCCAAACCGGGGAATGCGAGCGCGACGTCACCACGTATGCCTGTAGTGACGGCACCTGTTCCGTCGATACCACGACCACCGAAACCGACTCCTCCTGCTGCTCGCGAAACACAGATGGCATTGATTGCAATGAACCATGGGATTGCCAGGAAGAACACAAATGCTCCAACGGACTCTGCCAACAGATTGAGCAGCCGTGCCCTGATGGCTCCAATTGCTGTGGTGGTCTCTTTTGTTGCGCGTATAACTGTTGTTCTGGATTTCAATGCTGTGAGGACTGTAACGATTGTACTATACAGTAGGTATTGACTCCACGATGTCGCCGAACCGACGCAATACCGTCAATCTAGAGCTCCCGTACGTTATTACATGCATCGTAAAGAGGCGAAGAGTAGAATGATACCACGCCTTCTAGCCACATTTGTTGTGTTGGTGACAAGCCTACTTATCTCCTCCTCTGCCGTAACCGCCGGCGAGCTGAGCGATCGTGCAGTCGAGCAATTCGAGCAACACGTCGTCACCGCCGCCGAAGCCCGATCCGACGGGGATTACGAAACGGCGATCGAACACTTTCAAGCCGCCATCGCCATCGCCGACCGCCCGCGACTTCACCTGGAGGTCGCCGATGCCTACACCGCTCTCGACGATTGCCTAAATGCCGAACAGACCTTGCACCGCCTCCTCGATCACGACGACGCCGACGACGCATTGGAGCAGGCTGCCCAGCGGCGTTTGGAGACCATCGGAGACTGCCCTGTTGACGGTCGCCTCGCTGTCGAATGCACGCCATCGGATGCCCTGATCACCGTCGAACTCCGCGATGGTGGCCGGTCGATAAAAGAGGCCCCCTGCCCGGTGCGCTGGACTGTGCCAGCCGGCGATTATACCGTCGTCGGCACCGGTGAAGATCGGTCCACTGATCGGCGAGACGTCTCGATCGCACCGAATGAAATGACGCGCACCTCGTTGACACTCATCTCTCCCGGCGACGACATCGCAGATGATCGATCTGCGCCCACCCATTGGAGCCAATACGCAAGCTACGGCGCACTCGGCGCCGGTACTCTCTTGGTTTCCATCGCCGGGATCTCGGACCGAAACGCGCCGCGTCGACTCCAGGAACTTCGCAATGCTCGCGACGCCGGCGACCAAGCCGCCATCGACCAGTGGACCGAACACAATGCCAGTATCCGAAGGCGCAACTTCATATTGTATGGAAGCGGTGCAGCGCTCCTCATTGGCGGTGGCGCCGCGCTGACCTGGAACCTGATGGGAGGCCCGGATTCCCAGCAAGATCAACCGGTCTTTGGCCTGCAGGCAACACCCACCGAGATCCAGCTACGCCTGAAGTGGTAGCTTTCGTTCCGCCGTCGTAACGATATCACTGCCCTATAATGCGCAGGGGGACATTCCCGGTGAAATCTCCTATTATCGGCTCCGACCTGCGATCTGTGACTTCTTCCAAAACGGTTGTCGTTTTGTAAGTCTATGCTCTGACACCGGTGTACAGCCGAGACCGGAGGACTCCTTTTGCCCCGCTTAACTCACCGATGACGTCCAACCAACATGGCGATAGCATCCCCGAGGTCTCGGGGCTTCCCGTTGCCGGGACTGTTATCGAGGAGCGCTATCAGCTTCGAGAGCGCGTCGGCAAAGGGGGAATGGGCGTCGTGATGAAGGCCACCGATCTGCGGGTCAACCGCTCGGTGGCCATCAAATTGGTGCACTCTCATCTGGCTCGCAACCAAGAATTCATCCAGCGCTTCGAGCGGGAAGTGGAAATCGCAAAGGAGCTCAATCACCAAAATACCATCCGACTCTACGACTTCGGGGTCACCGAAGACGTGATGTATCTGGTGATGGAGTATCTGGAAGGGCAGGAGTTACAAGAACTCATAGACGAAGGACCGATGGCCCTGGACCGCGTCCTTCGACTGAGCTTGCAACTTCTCGACGGGCTCGCCGAAGCCCACGCCATCGACGTGGTCCACCGCGACTTGAAGCCCGGCAATATCTTTATCTGTGAGGATCGCCGGGGACGAGAGCAGGTCAAAGTTCTCGACTTCGGCATCGCCAAGACCCTGGGTGACGCCCACCAACAGATCACCCGGACCGGACAGGTCGTGGGCACCGCTCCCTATCTTCCCCCGGAGTTGTATCTGTCCAGTGAGGTCACCAAAGCCTGTGATGTCTATTCCTGCGGGCTGATCATGCTCGAGATGCTCTGCTCTCGGCGGGTCATCGACACGGCCTCAATGGTGACGGCGATGAGCCAACATATCCACTTGCCCATCATCATGCCGAAATCGCTGCAGCAGCATCCGATAACACCGGTCATCAAACAGGCGACCGCCAAGGATCCCGCCGAACGCTATCCCGATGCAGAAGCCATGCTGCAACAATTGCAGCAAGTCGATGTGGGCTCAAAAACGGCTCCCCTCGGCGCCGATGAGATCAACACCGCCTTTGACCAAATGCTCTCTGCATATCAGAACAACACCCAGAATATGCTCAGTCCGGCGGGCTCAAGTCCCAGTATTCCACGCTCGAATGCACCAACTGCCGATCACTCGAGCACTGGTTCCCCGTATACCGGTTCCCCCAAGACTGCTCCCGGTTCTGTGGATACCGCTTCGCCTGGGCCAGATTCCCCGAATTCTGCTCCAGCGGACGACGAACTGCAGAGCACCATGCTCTTGAATGAAACGGAGATCGTCGACCTCGACGATCCGCCCTCGAAAGCGCTCCCGATGGCCGATACGGCCGCCGATTTTGCTCCACCGACGCCAGATACGGATACGGCAGCTCAAGAACTCGATAAATTCAGCGTCCAACCCGGCGACTTTCCCACCAGTGTCGGCCGATGGCCCAGTTTTTTGTCCTCCAGCACCGGAATCGCCGGCACCATGGTCGTGGCCGCACTGGTCGTCGTCGGCGCGATGGCATGGTTAGTTATAGTCGACTCCGACCCTCCTGACGATTCGGTCTCCGAAGAATCGACGGCGTCGCCGGCAAATCGATTGGACCCGTCGAATCACCCCGAAGGTGCCGAAAGAGCCATGGACTCGCCCTCCGACGGTGAACAGGAATTCGACTCTACCGAGGGACCATCGCGAGCAGCAGAACACGACGAGATGGGCCGTACCGAACCTGAAACCGACTCCGAAGAAGAAGATGCGCCACAACAAGCTCGAGAAGTGTCCGCTGCGGAAGAGGACTTACCGGAGCGTCCGGATCCGGAACCAACCTCGCCTCCACCCTCGACGCAGCCGGAGCGCGAGCCGGAACCGTCCCCCCCCGCACGCGGTACCTCCTCACCGGGCCCCACTGCGCCAGACGACTCCGATGATGACGACGACGCCGATGACGACCCCTTCGACAGCGTCCTCGATCGCCATTTATAACCCGGTGTGATCCACCCCCCCTTGCACCTCAGTCGTCCCTCGGTCATTCTGATGCTCCGTCACCGTCGCTTATCCCCCGGCTGCTATGGATATCTCTTTACAATTGGGCGCCTTCACGCTTCTCCACCCGGTGGGGACGGGGGGAATGGGCACGGTTTGGCGCGCAGTCCACGAGATTCAGAATCATCCGGTGGCCATCAAGGTCATGACCGGAGAGCGCGCTCGTCAACAGCATTTTATGAACGCCTTTCGCGAGGAAGTGCGGGCCGTCGCCCGTCTCCACCATCCCAATATCATTCGCATCTTCGACTCCGGAACGGTTTCCCGAAGGGCCGAAGACCTCACCGATGGAGAACTGGTCGCCGGAAGTCCCTATCTGGCCATGGAACTGGCCGACTTCTCACTCTTTGAGATCAACCGCGACCGATTGAACTGGCCCTGGGTACGAAGCATTTTGATGCATATTCTCGACGCCCTGGCCCATTCGCACGCCCGGGGGCTAATTCATCGCGATCTCAAACCGGACAATGTGCTCTTTATCTCGGACGACCAAAACGGACGGCTGAAGCTATCCGATTTCGGACTGGCCCACGCCATGGACACCTTGCCGCAGCTTCGGGCCAAAGACGATACAATCTCGGGCACACCGCGTTATATGGCGCCCGAACAAGCCACGGGCATGGTCCGTGATCAGGGCCCGTGGACCGACCTATACGCATTGGGATGTTTGACTCATTGGATGGTCGCAGGCTCGGCGCCCTTTGGCGACGACGACGTGCAGACGTTGCTGCGCCGCCATGTCTCGGCACCGCGCCCACCGCTAAAACCGCGGATTTCCGTACCCGATGGCTTCAAACAGTGGGTGCGGCGCTTGCTGGCCCGCAAGGCAAACGCCCGGTTTCGCCGAGCCGCCGACGCCGCTGCAGCCCTCGCCGATCTCGATGGAGAATCGGCGGCACCCCAGATCACATTGACCGCCTGTACCGATGGTCAAGAAGTGGACATGACCATCGTCGACCGACAACCCACCCATATTCTGAGCAATGCTTCGATCGCTCACCCCGGCGAGCTAAACCTGGGCGAATTGGACGATCAGCCGGGGCTTCCCGACCTACCCGCCAGTTGGCGCTATGAGCAACCCCCGCCGGATTCCATCGCCATGGTCGGTGTGGGCCTGGGCTTGTACGGCCTGCGCGATATCCCACTGGTGGGACGGGAGGCGGAGCGCGATCGCCTCTGGGATGCAATGACCGACGCTCGCCATACCGAAAGGCCCCACGGTGTCGTCCTATATGGGCCGGCGGGCATTGGCAAAACTCGCCTCGCCCAGTGGTTTGGAGAGCGGGCCCACGAGGTAGGGGCCGTCGATATCTTGCAGGCTTCCCACAGCCCGATCTCGGGACCTTCCCATGGCCTGGGACGGATGTTCGCCAACTTTCTGGGCTGTACGGGATTGGAACGGGAGCAGATCCTGGCCCGTCTGCGCAAATACTACAAACGCTTTGGTCCCATCGACGAAGATATGCTCCATCAATGTCTGGCATTGACGGAATTGATCGCCACCGACACCGATCCGGACCAAACCAATACCCAGATACGCTTCGGTCGACCCCAGGAACGGTATCTGGTCTGGAAGAAATTGCTCCAACGTCTGGGAGAAGAGCGCCCCCTCCTATTGATCCTCGACGATGTGCACTGGGGAAGCGACACCCTCCAATTTATACGCTAT
>SKPJ01000136.1 GCA_007119595.1 Myxococcales bacterium | reverse complement strand
GGTCAATAATCAGCACCGGTGGGTCCTGGAGATGCACGCAATCTCCTCCGGAACAACCCCACCCCGCAGCGCCCGCGCACAGGACGACGAGCAAGAATAAACCGACACAATCGTTAGGGTGTGATCCACCTCCGTCGGTTCTCGGTTGCGAAGCAACAGACCGATGAAGATGGTTCACACCCCAATCATTAATCCGTTTCACCTCTAAATCCTTATTGTGTATCGCAACAAGTTCGTCACCGAATCCATTGACTCATTCTATCCAGCCTCACCGCCTCGAGCGTTACCGACCTCCCAACTATCCGGTCATCGCATTGCCCTTCGACCGATTCCCTCGACCATGACCACGAGCGCTGCGGCCAGCCCCGACGGCGATGAACTAAACCCCCCTTCGTGACTCGCCAGTATCCCACATGGTGAGCACTTTTGTAATCCCAGCAACTCTTTCCAATCCATTCACCCAATCGGGGAGACTCCATCGATGCTGAGCACCGACTGGCAGTCAATTGGCGAACTCGCCCTCATCAGTGTCGTAGTTTACTCCTATCTCGTCTTCGTTTTGCGGCTCACCGGCAAGCGCACGACCTCGAAGATGAATAGCTTCGACTGGATCGTCACCGTCGCTCTGGGCTCGATGGCGTCGACGATCATCTTGGTCGACGATGTGCCACTGATCGAGGGGCTGGTGGGCATTACGGGCCTCATCATCTTGCAATACCTCGTCGCCTGGTTGGCCTCCCGATCGCGGCGCTTTCAGCGGCTCGTAAAGGCATCGCCATGCCTTCTGTACTACGGCGATGAATTCAACGACGAGACCCTACTCAAAGAGCGAGTCACGCGCGGCGAGATCATCGCCGCCGTACGCGCCGAGGGTTATCACTCCCTCGAGCGCGTCTCGGCAGTGGTCATGGAAACCAACGCCGATCTAAGCGTCATCCCAAAGGCCGAAGAGGAGAGCCTCAAAGTGCTGGAGAATGTCACGAGATAAAAGAAACCGCCGGATGACAAGGTCATAACTCTTGCCGTCCTTCAAATCTACGCTCTATCCACGATGTACAGAGTTTTGTATATACAATGGTCCATTTTGAATGCAGCCATACCTCGAATACGGGAGCCATCGATGTCGTCTCGTAGGCACTCTCAGCGCTATACTCGCCGTGAAACTGGCGAATACGGCATCCTGCCGATTTCCCTTGCCATCATCCTCGTGCTCACTTGCTGGGCGTGCACATCGACAGATCCACTCAGCGACAATGGCGATGAGCACGGCACTGATCAAAATACCGAAATATGTTCGGATGCCGGTCACTGCGAGCCCCTCGATACAAACGACATTGCCGCACACGGCGATGTCTCCGGAACAACTCCGGAAGATAGCGGCGACGACCCCGAGCGCGATGCCGCAGTCGATGAAGCCGAAGATGCAGACACAGCACAGACCAGCTCCGACAGTGGCACCAGCGATGGCGGAGAAATGGACAGCGATACCGTGGTGGAGGACACCGACACAGAGGAGAGTCCCGATACAGATGCGGGTCCACAGCAAGATGCCGATACAGCTCCCACCAACGAGGACGTGCCCCTTGGTTTCGACAACCGGTTCGGCATGGGCCTCGTTCATCACGGCAACGCCACCGATTTCGATTTGACCGCCGATTTGACCGGTCCCGAGGGCTTTATCAAGGTCATCTTTCCCGGCGTCACCGAGAATACCACCCAACCCGAAGGCCACTGGGTCGATGCCATCGAGATGGCCTACGAGCGCGACCTCATTCCGGTGATCCGGGTTGCTCCCCCGTGGGGTGATCGACGGGTCCGCAACCAGGCCGACGACGCTGCCGTTTCCAGCTTTACAGCTCTGGGCGAGTCCTACCGGGACATCGTTGAGGGGCTCCCATTGCGCGATGGATGGCCGGTCTGGATCGAAATCCACAACGAACCAAACCTCTGCTACGAGTGGGAATGCGATCCCGATGCCACCGACGATGGATGGATGGGATATGAGCAGATCGCCGCCGAATATGCGCGGATGTTGCGCGACGTCGCCGATGCCCTCATCGCGCTCGACGATCCACGTATCAAGATCACCAATGCCGGCTTGGCCCCGGGCGGCGTGGTTCGCTGCGAGTGCGGCGGAGATGGTTTCGAACCGGGCATCACGTCCATGGACTTTATCTCGGCCATGAAAGACGAAGTCCCCGATGTCTTCGACCGCCTCGACGGCTGGTCCAGTCATCCCTATCCCGCCTCCGGAAAGGGCTACGGCTTTATGGTGCCCTACGACCAGGCCATGCCCGGGCTTCTATTTCACCACGACGAGCTCGCCGAACTCGGAATGGATCTGCCAGTACTCATCACGGAGACCGGCTGGAATCTAGACCACGGAAGCCGCGAGGACGTCGCCACCTGGACGGTGCAGGCCTACCAAGATCCCTGGCTCGACGATGATTCGATTCTGGCCGTCATGCCCTTTATGCTGCGCGATCCGGGCTGGGATCAATTTGGCTGGACCGCTCCCGACGGAACCCCGTATCCGGTCTACGACTCGGTGCGTGCCTTTCGGTGTCAGTCCATCCCCGGAAACTGCCCCTGACCTGCCTCGCCATCAGCGAACCACTGGATATCGACTGTTGAGCGATTGCAATGTTCTGCCCATCACGGCGATAGCTGCGCGGCTTGCTCCTCCGATTTTTCCCACATCCTGAGATATCCCTCGGCGGATCTGAACAGCGGTTCCAGATCTTCGTCCGTGGCGCCGTCGTTTCGCACATCTTCGATGAGTTCGGGGACCAATCCAATATGGGCCATGCCCTCGGTGTTGAAGTCAATCACCCGGTCGCCGACCACGGGCTCGCTAAACGTCACATCTCCGGAGAGGGATTCGAAGGGATAGGTCACCGGATTCTCCTGGCCGTCGCCGCAGACGCTGTTTTCGCCAAAGCGGGGACCGGGCGCGCCGGCAAAGCCGTTGAGATCAAACCCAAAGCCCTCGGCGGGGTACCCGCCGGCGGCATCGATGAGCTCCAGTCGATTGCGAAGTCCGTCGAGCCGCGAGCCGGGATTATCGGGGTCGTTGCAGCGTCCGAAGTTGAATTTGGAGACCCCACCCAGCTCGTAGATCTTTCCGTTGTTGTGATTTCCGTGAGAGCCCACGGCCGGGTAATCGGCCTCCTCGAGCATCTCAAAGGCCCGCTTGTAGGAGCGGCGCGGCAGGTGGTCGATCTCGATGATAATCCCGCGCCGCATCAGCTCTTCCATCAAGAATTCGCCGAGTTGGGTCAATCCGTGGTTTTGGCAATAATCGCCCTCCAGCGGGCCGCCGAGTAAGAGGGTGACGTGGTTCATCAAGGCGCCGATGGGATCGTCGCCAAAGCTACTCATATCGTTTGGCGGCTCCGCGAAATAGTCCTCCCGTGGCTCATTGAGATCCCCAAAGGAGACATTCCCGCTGTCAAAGGCAGTCGGCAGGTCCGGGCAATCATCGGTGAAATTCGACCAATGTCCGGTCTGGGCAAAATTGCCGACCTCAATAAAGTCGCGGTGACCATCGCCGGCGGAAAATCCGTTGTCGAATTTATGGACCGGGAAGATGGCTCGCACACCTTCTTCGTAATAGTGATCCAGAGAATCGAGGACATCCTGTTCGTCACACATCTGCTCCCCCTCGTCGGGAACCAAAAAACAGTCGAAGAGATTGGAGACCTCAATTCCCAGGACGACGGCCATTTTTCCATCGTTGATCACGTCGCGGGCTTCTTCGGGACTCTCGACGATGCGAAACCAGCCCTCTCCGGGACCGCCGTGCTGGGCATCGATATAGCGCTCCATCTTCCGGGTTTCCTCGAGCGTTCGGTCCACAGCCACCATATCATTGCAGGAATAGCGGGTCGGTTGGGTGTCACTGCCGGCCAATAATTCGCAGATGATCTGATTGGTCGTGGCGTGCTGAACCATCAGGCGAAGCCCGCCGAGATAGGCCCGCTGAATCCACTTATAATATTGGGTCTGGTGGGTGGAACTGTCGTGGGCGCTCGGCCAGTCGGTAAACTCGGGATAGCCCTCGGTGTGGTGGTTGAACTCCGGGGTCTGTCCTTCTCCCAATCCAACCAACAGCGCCTGCTCGTCGAGGTCGTCGCCGGCGTCGAAGGCATATCCAAAGAGATCGGCACGGCCTTCCTCGCCGTGAAACATCTCGCAGGAGGGTAGCGCGTGCTCGACTCCCAGCGGATGAAAGGGCGCTCCGTGAAAGATTCCAGCTCCACCGAAGCCGTAGTTGGACATGATATGGGAATGGGTCTCCACAAAACCGTATACCGATCCATCATCGAATTGGCGCGGCGTCACCTCGCCGTCGGCATCCAGCGTTAGTTCGGGATATGCCGCACATCCCTCGGCTTCGTGCAGTGTGATCACCGCCGCCTCTTCGGCGTCGTCGGTGAGCCCCGAAGTAGTCAGATACCCTCCCGATCGCAGGTGGCGTAGCTGAAACCGCGTCTCATCCTGGCTCGACTCCTCGAGGGCCCATTGTGCGCCGGGCAAATAGTCATCGTCGAGGGTGAACATATCGGAGAGCAATTCCGATTTGCGCAGAATTGAATCGTCCTCGACGACGAAATAATGCTCCTCCTCGTCGTAGAATAGATAGGTCCCCAGGTCCGATGCCTTCATAAAGAATGCCGAGGCCGATGCCTCGTCATCTGTCGAGAAGGCAAACCCCTCGCCGTCATCCGATGGGGCGACAAATTTCACCTCCCCACTGTCCGCAGCGCTCCCGTCCATGGTGTAGCATCCGTTGGCAAAGCTATAGATGCCGTCGTGATCCGGGCCCGGCGGTCGCTCCACGGACTCGTCGGTGTCCGCCTCGTCATCGGTATCCATTTCCGGGTCTTCGCCCACTTCCTCGTCGACTTCCTGCCCGGCATCGGAGGGATCGGCTTCATCGCTTTCACTGCTGCACGACGAAGCCAGGACAAAGATACAGAGCAGCGCAATCGCTGGTTTGCCAAATTTCATAAAATACCGCCGCGCAAGAAAGGAAAATCCACGTCGCCTACGAGGCGACAATCATCGATGGAATCGCACTGAGATTACTGATTTTTGAATCGACCGTCCATCGAACGGAGCATCGCCCGACAATCGATGCCGCTTCATATCGAAACTGGTTTTCGATACGCTGGATAGGCGAGCAATCTAAATTCCTTTCGGAGTGAGCATCTATGTCAAATATTCGACTGCTCAGCATTGTTATCCCCTTTGTCTGTGTCCTGATCTGCGCCGGTTGCGGTGGTGATACGGTCGTCACCACGAGTGGTGGCGGCGATGGGTCGAACGGCGACCAGAATCAATCCACCGAAAATAGTGCCCAGAACAACGGTTTTGCATCGAATACCAATCAGGGCTCATCCTCCGAAAACGACGGTACAGGCGGCAATGACGGTACAGGCGGCAATGACGGTACAGGCGACAATGACGGTACGGGCAATTCCACGCCCAATGGCCATCAGAATGCCTCCGCCACCAATAATGATCAGGATTCCAATGGGAACTCCGACGACAACCAGAGCTCATCCAACGCAGCTCCAGAGCACTCACCGTCGACGGAGCCCAATCAGGTTTTTAGTGATATGAGTGGCCAGGAAGTCGCCACCTATTGCGAAGAGCGACGAGAATTTGTGGAAACCGTGGCGACCGATACGATCAATGAATACTTCTGTATCTTTGAGGCCGCCTTCGAAGCTGCCCTGGATGACGGCGACGATCCCGTTTCCGTCTGCGAACAGGCCTTCGCTGAATGCATGAGCGGCGATCCGCAAACGGAGGTGACGGAGTGCGACATCCAATCCATCGACCGCTCCGATTGTGATGCAACGGTCGCCCAGATGAACGCGTGCATCGATGAAGAACTGGAAGAAATCGAACAATTCGTCAACGATTTTTCCTGTAACCTCGTCGACGAAGAGGCCGATGAGGTAGAAGACGTCACCGACGAACCAGGCCCGGCCTGTCAGACCGTCTACGACGCCTGTCCGGCCCTGGACAACTAAATTGACGTCGCGATCGTGCGGACGAGGTCGACCCACCTCCGTCTCTCGATATCTTGCAATCCCCTGCATCCCATCGAAGGCACCCCGCAAATTGTCGTTCGCGCCGCCGTACAGGCGCCCCAAATAGGATGACGGCGGGATCCCCTCCCAACCTCTGATTTTCGATGCCGCGATCGTGCGGACGAGGTCGACCCACCTCCGTCTCTCGATATCTTGCAATCCCCTG
>SKPJ01000199.1 GCA_007119595.1 Myxococcales bacterium | reverse complement strand
GCCACGGCCGCCGATACGGAGGTCGGTAAGATCGGAGAGATGGTCGCCTCGGTGGAGAAATTACAGACCCCGCTGTTGCGAAAGATCGATCGATTCGGGATGTGGTTGTCGGTGATCATCCTCGCCGTGGCGGCGGCGCTGTTTGGGTATGGATGGTTTGCCAAGATCTACGGACTCACCGATCTATTCATGCTCGTCGTCAGCCTCGCCGTGGCGGCGATCCCCGAGGGATTGCCGGCGATCATGACCATCACCCTCGCCCTGGGGGTTCGCAGCATGGTCTCGCGCAAGGCCATTGTACGCCGGCTCCCCGCCGTGGAAACCCTGGGCTCGGTGACCGTGATCTGCTCCGACAAGACCGGGACGTTGACCCGCAACGAAATGGTGGCCCGCAAGGTCATCACCAACCAGGGGTTGTTTGAAATTCGAGGAGAAGGGGCCACGCCAACGGGAGAGATTTTGTGGGATGGAGATGCGATCTCCGTCAACGAAAACCTTCCCTTCGAACCTCTGGCACGAGCCGCCCTATTGTGCAACGACGCCGAACTCAGCCAAGGCCCGAATGACGATTGGAAGATTGAGGGAGAGCCCACAGAGGCGGCGTTGGTCATCATGGCCGCACGAGCCGGTCTCTTTCGAGACGAAGAAGAAGACAGCTATCGCCGCATCGACGCGATACCCTTTGCATCGGAGCGGCGCTATATGGCGACCCTCCACGACAGTACCGAAGATCAGCGGATGATCTTTTTGAAGGGGGCACCAGAGAAGGTTTTATCTCTCTGTGCTTACGAACGTGACGATCAGGGGCAACAACGGACGCTGGACGTCGATAAATGGGCTCGCCGAGGCGACGAAATTGCCCGCAAGGGCTACCGGCTACTCGCCATCGCCGAGCGAAGAGTCGATGGCGACACAACATCGATAGCCCCTGATGAACTGGGCGACCAATTTGTGCTGCTCGGCCTGGTGGGACTGATGGATCCGCCCCGCGAGGAGGCCATCGACGCCGTCGCGCAGGCGCAGTCGGCGGGGATTCGAGTCAAGATGATCACCGGAGATCATGCAAGCACGGCGAGTAGCATCGGAGCCATGATGAATATCGGGGTCGGAGGAGAGGCCATCACGGGCCGCGATATCGACGACGCCGACGACGAAGAGTTGGAGCAGTTGGTCGTCGACCACGACATCTTCGCCCGCACCAGCCCGGAACATAAATTGCGCATCGTCGAGGCTCTTCAGCGCCGCAAAGAAGTGGTCAGCATGACCGGTGACGGGGTCAACGACGCACCGGCGCTAAAGCGGGCGGACGTGGGCGTAGCCATGGGAATCAAGGGCACAGAGGCCACCAAGCAGGCCGCCGACATGGTGTTGGCCGACGATAATTTCGCCACCATCGCCGCCGCCATCCACGAGGGTCGTAAGATCTACGACAACCTCAAGAAGACGATCTTGTTTTTGCTCCCCACAAACGGGGCAGAGGCCTTGATGGTCATCGCCGCTCTGGTCCTGGCACTGGAACACCTGCCGATCACGCCGGTGCAGATTCTGTGGGTGAATATGATCACCGCCGTCACCCTGGCGCTGGCGCTGGCCTTTGAGTCCGCGGAATCGGGCGTGATGAAGCGCCCCCCGCGTCCCGCCAATGAGCCCATCGTCGGTACCTACGGGGTGCTTCGAATCATCGGCATCGCACTGCTGATCGGAGCGCTGGCGCTGACGGCGTTCTTCGACGTCCGCGCCGATGAGGTCTCCGTCGAGATTGCCCGTACCGCGGCGATCAACACCCTGGTGGCCGGACAATTATTTTATCTATTCAGCAGTCGATTCTTGAGCGACTCCGCCGTGTCGCGAGCGGGCTTATTGGGCAACCCCGCAGCCCTCGGTGCGGCTGTCATTCTGATCGCAATGCAGCTCGTATTTACCCATACAACGCTTTTCCAGAGCTGGTTTGGCACGGATCACCTGACGATTCAGCAGTGGGGACGGGTCGCCGCAGCGGGGCTCGCAGTCTTTGTCGTCGCTGAGGCCGAAAAATGGGTGCGTCGACGGCTGAGCAACGGTCGGAGTCGGTTGTCGGAGTCGGGCACCACTAATCGCTGAGAATCTCTTTGAAATCCATCGGCTCCGCAGCCAAGAAGAAGACCGTCGAGGGCATATCTTCCATACTGGCGCGGAGTTTCTCGTAATAGGCCGTAAAATCCTCGCTCTCCTCGGGCGAGGCTATCTCCATGAAGATCAGGTCCGCCTCGACTGAAGATTCGTGGACCACTTCCTGGTATGAGCGACCATTTCCTACGAGGACTTCGAGCTTGGCTCCGGTTCGCATCCTCTTGACGGTGGGCTCCAGGTTGGACCGCACGTTGTCGGTCGCTTCTTCGGTGGGGACCATCATCTTGATGACGACCTCGGCGTTCTGCCTTCGGCTATAGGTCACGGACTATTGAGATGACAAGTCGAGTCGAATTCACACCGGCCCTCAGTACCTGTTGAAAGCAATCAGCGGAGTCCGCGACCCGGGCACACCGCAAAAAGGCGTGGCCGGGGGAGGTCTGGAAGCGTTCAGATCAATAGAAGAGCAATTGGCCGGAATGGAAGGTAGGCGCCCGCCCCCCCGATTGGGAGCGATTTGGACTCGCCTTGCAAAAGGAACTCCCTCCTTGGTACCCGATGGTGTCTTGTCATTTATCGGTGCCTGTTGAGCGAACATCATTTCAGGGTTTGAGTATCCGGAGTAGATGACGGATGTGTAGAGGAGCACCACGGACATTTGGATTCGTGGTGACCAGTAGCGTTCATAAAAAAGGGAGCATGCCGTGCGCAAACTCTATTTGATTTTCGCAATGATCATCGTGGGAGTGGGATTTGTGTTCGGGTGTTCCTCCGACAACGGGGACGAGAACAACACCGAGGCAACCGAGGAGAACGGGGACGAGACGAATGCCGAGACAAATAATGATAACGGGGGTGAGACGAGCTCCCAGACAATCGATGAGAACGGGGGCGTCGTCGAAAGTGCATCCGGAGCCGCACGACTCGACTTCCCGCAAGGGGCGGTCGACGGATCGGCGGAGGTGACGATTGAACAACAAGAGCGCCCGGAGCGAGACGATCTTTTCACCGATCTATATAGATTCGAGATCGATGCCGAGCTACAGCAGAGCGTAGAGATCGAAATCGATCTGACCGACGACCATCAAGGGGCCGATATTAAACTCGGGCGATACGACGACGGGGACGTCGAGATCATCGGGTTTTCTGGACTTACCAACGGCGCAGTCGGTGGGCTGGTCGACGAATTTTCCAGCTTCGGTGGTTTCAGCGAAGAACTGGACATCCCGGACATCGAGGAGGAAACGACGGTCATCGACACCGGTGGTGGCGTGGCCTTTAGCCACGACGGAAAATTCCAGGTCGACTTTCCGGCGGGAGCCGTCGGCGAGGAAACCGAAGTAGCGATCATCGCCGTTCCTCCCGCCGAGGAGGGAACCTGGGGGTCCCTGGATCCATATCTCGCAAGCGACGTCTACAGCGTTATGGTCATGTCTGCCAACAGAGAAGAACTGGTGGAGTTGAACGAAGCCGCAACCGTTGCCATCGAACTCGACCGCGACGTCGGCGATGCCGATGCATATGTATTAAAGCGGACCAATATCAGATCGAAACCTCAGAGCGGCTCTCAGGTCGTCGACGGTTCGGTGCTCGCCGACATCGTCAGCCTCGAAGCGGCCCATACACCGCGACACTACGGCGCCCTACTCGTCGAAATGACCGATCGATGCGCCGCCACGGACCACCTTGGTCAATCGTGCACCGAGGATGAAGGCGACGATTGTATCCAAGACGGCGACTTCTACTGCGTATGTGACGATGGAGAACGAGAGGTGCTCGCCGCTCCCGACAGCGGCGCTTATTGCCTGCGCGACGAATCCTGTGGGAGCAGGCCCATATTCACCTGTGGCGGAATCAACGGTCCGCTCTACGAAGAAGGCTTTTGCGGGGACGATTTTTTCGATAATGAACACCTCGGCGCCTGGACCGGCGACTGCTACTACGACGAATAGACAATGCACAACCGGCCGTGCACAACATGAAAGTTGTGCTATTCGCCCCGCCCCGTCTTCGGAGCAAGCTCTTTCGGGCTTATGGTCTGGCGGGATCCGGCGAGCATAGCCGCCTCGATGGTATCGAGAACCTCCAACCCCTCGTCGAGCTCTCTAATTAACTGCGCCGCCAATTTGCTACGAGGCTCTCCGGCGGAGGCCACCCGTCCCCAGATTCCCCGGCAATTTCCGTCGTTCATCGCTCAATACTCCGTATTCTATCAGCATCACTTAGTAGATATCGAGACCGCTGCCAGGATTCAGAATATCGAGGTCATCCCCGGGCTACTCAGAATCTCCAACGACGAGATCGACCCGGACAACCAACTCGAGTGCCTGCATTTACCCAATCTCGAGGTCGTCGAGGGAAGCATCCGCGCCCGAGACGATAGCATTGGTGGACCGTCACTCGGCGAGATGCCCGAGGAGATCACCTTTGAAAGTCTCACCACCGTGGGAGAGGACTTCTCCTTTGCACAACTGGGGGAGAGCCTAAAGCGCATCGATGCGCTGGTACTCACGACTATCAACGCCGAGACGGATGGGTCCGATGATTTCATCCAGGGGGCGTATTTTGTGGGCAACGCCGGTCTGGTCGAGGTGCTCATGCCGAGCCTCGAAGAGGCCTACCACATCTCGGTGAAGGAGAATCCGGTTCTGGAGACCTTCGACGTGTCGAGCTTCGAAGAGATCGCGCGGTGGGGTTGGGTTCAGGTAACAGAAAACCCCAGCTTTTCGAGCTGGGAAGCTCAAGCTATCGGCGACGAATTCGGAGATGAGGGGCGCACCGAGGTCTGCGATAACTACGACGACGGCTGCGATGAAGCCTGTGACGGCTAACCCGAAAATCTCACGCGGAATCTACTTCGGCTTCGCCTCGTGAACGAATCTGCCTGAAATTCCCGGGCTGAGCGTCCCGGCGGAAGCGTGCAGGACCGAACGGTGTACTCTTTGTTAAATACACCGTCGGTCCTCCGCCGTGTCGTCCAAGACCCCGGCGAGTTCACCTCGCCGGTGAATCAGCCTGAGCGAGCTATGATGAGCCCCAGCGCAACACCGAAACCTCCGCCGTGTCGTCCAAGACCCCGGCGAGTTCACCTCGCCGGTGAATCAGCCTGAGCGAGCTACACAGCGCCGAACGACACCCATATCGTAGTGACCAATTGTACCTACATAATACGATGCTTCCCACAGCGCCCTACAATTCATCATATAAGCCAGATTGTTCATAAAGCTCAGCGCAATGTCCTCTGGCGACACCGTGATTTCGCCGCGCAGCGCCAAATGAAGGTGATCAGGCATCACCGCCAACCGTGAGATGCCATAATTCTTTACCTGGGCAATCTTCAATGACCCGTCGCGCAGGGTTCTCAACCCTTTCTCATTGGTAATGGTACAACGCTGCTGAACAGCCAGTACGAGATGTAAATTGTACCAATAACGACCGCTCCGCGACCGTGATGGTGAATTGAGATCCACCTTTCGATCTACCACGCTGAATTTGCGTAGAAACCTGGCAAAGCGCGGATCGGCAAAGTCGCTGTTGGCCACCTGATTTTCGATATAGGTCTCCACGGTTTTCTCCTTTGCCTCCCCAATGGTTCGGATTGCAAACTTTCGGCGAAATTTGACCGGTGTATCGTGCTCTCTCAATGCATGTTGCAGACGGCCCTTGATGCGGGCAGCGGCGAAGGCGGGGGAGACGAAAGGTTTTGTGCTCGTCACGATATGAATTTGATCGGGAGTCCAGGTGTGTTCGAGCAAGCGAATGCCATCCCCTTCCCACCGTTCGCTCAGTTCTGTGAAGAAGTCTTGACCGGGCTGTGGCGGTAGTGGGGCTCTGGATGGCCATCCAGTCCAATTGTAGCGCAGTTGATATGCGGGATTGACGTGTGCAGAAGTGTAATAGGGACTGACAGGCATGATGTAGGCCTCCGAAGCTGGCCACATCGACACTGAGATGTCATCTGAGACATCGCCGAGCGGGATTTGGTTTGGGTGAGAACTCGGATTTTATACGCTTTGGTAGCTCACTCAAGCTCATTCACCGGCGAGGTGAACTCGCCGGGGTCTTCGACGGTACGGGGGCTTCGGCGGGGCTTCTAGCTCACCCAGGCTCATTCACCGGCGAGGTGAACTCGCCGGGGTCTTCGACGGTACGGGGGCTTCGGCGGGGCTT
>SKPJ01000068.1 GCA_007119595.1 Myxococcales bacterium | reverse complement strand
GACGGAGTTGCTTGCTACCTATGAGAACCGAGATGACGTTGTGTTTTCTCCGGAGAAGCTTTTACCCGCCAATGAAGAGCGTCGATTTCATACCTACCAGGGCTCGCTTACGACCCCGCCATGTACGGAAGGGGTGCGCTGGCTGGTTATGGATAGGCCCATCGCGATCAGTGAAGAGGACTTCTCCCAACTCCTCGCCGATCCCGCTTCTGCTCGTCCGGTGCAGCCCTTAAACGACCGAGAGCTTATCGTCGTTGAGTGATACGGAGATGGGAGAATCAAACCGATAGAAGCACGATAGTCAGTAATGTCGGGGCGAGATAGTGTTTTCCGATGGGGCATACGGAGGTCTGCGCGTGAAGCAAGCTGGTGCTTGGGAACAGGAGAAAATCTTTTCTGGAGCGGGCCACGTACAGCATGTTTGAAAACTCTGCGCCCAGTTAGATGACGGTTAACCCGTGGCAAATGGCCCGGCTCGTCTGAGGTCTATGATTGACACCTACGGCGCAATCTCGATGCCAAACCAAGGGAGATTTCAAATGCGATTGCCCTACTTTTGGGCGAGGTGTAATTGTCCCGATGCGCTGGCCCTGATAAAGTCGGGGCAATCAGACACGAAGTTCACGACGCTCAGAATATTCATCGAAGGCTTTTTTCACGAAGGCACGCATAGCCATAGAAGTGGGGCGCGCGGGCGACGAAATCGGAAGGCGACATGAGTTTGGTCGAAAGTGTTGCGGAGGTCGATGA
Organism: Myxococcales bacterium; assembly: GCA_007119595.1. GTDB lineage: Bacteria > Myxococcota_A > Bradymonadia > Bradymonadales > Bradymonadaceae > SLJM01. Next base: position 5,546 of record SKPJ01000068.1, on the reverse strand, counting down.
AGAAAAGAAGAAACCGACGACGCAGCAGCAGAAAGACGAGGATGTGGTCCATGAGATGACGATCGGCATTCCGTCGGAGATAGAACCCGGCGAGCGGCGGGTCGCCGTCGCCCCGGAGACGGTGGAGCGTTTCGTCGAGAAGGGCTATTCCGTGCTGGTCGAGCGGGGCGCTGGAGCGGGGGCGAAGGTCAGTGACGACAGCTATACCGAGGCGGGCGCCGGGCTCGTCGACGACCGACGACAACTGTGGGAGCAGGCGGATCTGATCCTCAAGATTCATCCTCCGCGCGAAATTCCCGGCGAAGAGTTCCACGAGATCGATTTGCTCGGCGACGGTGACATTTTGGTGAGCCTATTCTTCCCGGCCCAGAATCAGGACCTCGTGGAGAGTGCAAAGCAGTCGGGGGCGACGGTGATCGCCCTGGACACCGTTCCCCGTGTCACCCGGGCGCAGTCGGTCGATGTGTTGAGTTCTATGGCTGTACTCGCCGGCTACCGGGCGGTGGTGGAGGCGGCGTCGAATCTGGAGCGCTCCTTCGGAGCTCAGGTCACCGCCGCCGGTTCCACGCCGCCGGCGAATGTCCTGGTCATCGGCGCTGGCGTCGCCGGTCTGTCGGCCATCGCCACCGCCACGGACCTGGGAGCTCGGGTCAAGGCCTTCGACGTGCGTCCCGCCGTCAAATCGGAGGTGGAGAGCGTGGGGGGCGAGTTTCTCTTGCTCGACTTCGAGCTCGACGATGATGCCGAAGATGGGGGCTATGCAAAGGAGATGGACCAGGAGTTCATCGAGGCCGAATTGGAACTCTTTCGCCGGGAGATCCCGAATTGCGACGTGGTGATCTCCACCGCCGCTATTCCCGGAAAGCCGGCTCCCAAACTGGTGCTGCAGGATATGGTGGAGTCGATGAAGCCCGGCTCGGTGGTCGTCGATCTGGCCGCCGCTACGGGGGGAAATTGCGAACTCACCGTTGCCCACGAGGTTGTGGAGCACGAAGGAGTGCGGGTCGTGGGCCACACCAATCTTCCGGCGAGGATGGCGAGGCAGGCGAGCACTTATTTTGGGCGAAATCTGGCGAATTTGGTGGACCTATTCGGGTCGCCAGCGCAGTTCGAACTCGACGAGAACGACGAGGTGGTGCGGGGTATGCTGGTGGTGCGCGACGGAGAAATGAAGTGGCCGCCGCCGGCCATCGAGCCGTCGCCGAGGCCCGCTGGCGATCAGGTGGAATCCGCCGATCGTCGCCGCGAGAGATTGGAGCGTCACCGAAAGGAGACGGAGCGGCGTCGGGATGTCATCAAGGCCTGTGCCGTGGCCCTGGCAGCGGTGGCGATGTTGCTGGTGGGAGCCTTTGCTCCACCGATGTTCGTGGAAAATTTCACCCTTTTCGTACTGGCCTGCGTCATCGGCTGGCTCGTGGTGTGGAACGTCGCTCCCTCGCTGCACACGCCGTTGATCAGCGTCACCAACGCCATCAGCGGGATTATCATCATCGGCGGGGTGGTGGTGGCCACGGCGGGCAGTGGCGGAGTGGTCCTCGCTCTGGGCTCTGTGGCTGCCGGCATTGCCGCCATCAACGTCTTCGGCGGCTTTCTCGTCACCCACCGTATGTTGGGAATGTTTCGCAGTGAGGCAGAATTGGAGGACAATCGGTCCACGGAGAATTGATGCCTGAAACGCTAGCCACCATCGGATATCTTGCCGCCGGAATCCTCTTCATCCTCAGCCTGGGGGGGCTGTCAAAAGAGACGACGGCCCGGCGGGGAATGCTCTGCGGCGTCGTCGGGATGGTCTTGGGAATCTCGGTAACCTTCGCCATCGGCGACGAGATCTCCTGGACCTTCGCGGTGGGTCCCATCGTCGCCGGGGCCGTGATCGGTCTCTACATCGCCCGGCAGGTGGCGATGACGGCGCTTCCGGAGCTGGTGGCCATCTTGCACAGCCTGGTGGGGCTTGCGGCGGTGCTGGTCGCGGTCGGGATCTTTTTGGAAGACCCCATGGGGTACGAGGGAACGGCGCGGACGGTGCAACTCATCGAGATCTACATCGCCGTGGCCGTGGGCGCCTTTACGTTTACGGGGTCGGTCGTGGCCTGGGGGAAGTTGAGCGGGAAGATCGGCAGCGATCCATTGTTGATTCCCGGTCGTCATGGGCTGAACGCAGCAATATGCCTCATGATCGTGGCTCTGGGGATCCCCTTTGTTTCGGCCGGGGTGCTGGAGTGGTTGGAGCCGGTGTGGCTTCTCGCCGATCCACGGTGGCTGATCGCCATCAACGCCGCCGCAGCGGGCATTGTGGGGGCCCACCTGATCATGGCTATCGGCGGTGCCGACATGCCGGTGGTGGTGTCGATGCTCAACAGCTACTCGGGATGGGCGGCCGCCGCCTGTGGATTCATGCTCTCCAACGACCTCCTGATCATCACCGGGGCGTTGGTGGGAAGTAGCGGGGCGATCCTGAGCTACGTGATGTGCCGAGGAATGGACCGGCCCTTTTTGGCTGTGATTCTGGGCGGATTTGGCACCGGGGGCTCCAATAAGGGGAGTTCCGATCACAACGTGACGAAGGCCGACGCCCGTTCCACAAACGCCCGGGAGGTCGCCGAGTTGTTGCGCCGGTCCCATCGAGTGGCCATCGTGCCCGGATACGGGATGGCCGTGGCGCAAGCCCAGCACACCATCAGCCAATTGACCCGCAAGCTCCGCAAAGCTGGAAAGGAAGTCTGCTTTCCCATCCATCCCGTGGCAGGACGGATGCCGGGTCATATGAACGTGCTCCTCGCCGAGGCCAAGATTCCCTACGATCTGGTGTGCGAGCGCGACGAGATCAACGACGAATTCTGCGATATTGACACCGTCCTCGTGGTGGGCGCGAACGACGTGGTCAATCCCGACGCCCTGGACGACGAGTCCAGTCCCATCTTCGGGATGCCCCAGCTCGAGGTGTGGGAAGCGGGTACCGTGGTGGTGTGCAAGCGCAGCATGTCGCCGGGATACGCCGGGGTCCCCAATCCCCTATTCGTACAGGAGAATACCTGGATGTACTTCGGCGACGCCAAGGAGAAGATGAACGAATTGTTGGCAGCATTGTAGATGTGCTGATCCAAGTCACCCATTGTCGTCAACAGCCCCTCGCGCTTCGAACTGACGGCACTGCTCGTGGCAAACGGGGGAACACTGCTGCTGGCATGAAGCCGTCAAATCGACTGGCGATGACCAATTTCCCGGAATGCCTTGGCGTAGGCCGCCTCACAGCCGTTGTGTCGTCATGTCTCAGTGCTATTGGCGGCGCCTTGAGGTTACGGTCCCTTCGGCATCTGCGGACGGTTCTTCGACAAAGATGCTATCGAGATAGGTCTCGGCCTCCCAAAGCAAGCTTTCCAGGGAATCTGCAGCCAGTCGGGGACGATAACTCGCCTGCAGTGACGTGCGTCCGTGATACTGAACCGCCTCTTCGAGCCCGTCGCGTAGCAGCGCCTGGGCTTTGAATCCCTCGAAACCGGACTGTGTGATGCGAATGGCGGCTCGCCACAGTGCGTGAAACCCGAGAAAGAATCCCGGCCAGTCCCGAATTTCGAGTCTTCTGTACGGCTCTCCTGGATGAGTATTGCCTGTGATGAACGACCGAAACTTCTCGCGGGTTCCTTTCCGCAATGAAACACGAGTTGTACGACCCCGACCGGGTTCCCAGTCGAGCAGGCCCGTGGCATTCAAATCGTCGAGAACCTTCTGGATGTATCGGCGAGAATATACAGTCATTGTCGCCAACTCCCTGGTCGTTGCTTCGACACCGAGCAGGAGAGTCGCAAGGAGTTCCGAGCGACCTCCACCCCCCATGAATTTGCGTGCAAATAATTGCGCCAACTGAAGATCTGTCAGATCCGGTGCTGTTGTGTATTTCCGATGTTCGAATTTGCCTCGTGCGAATCCCCATTGGGTGAAAATCGACTCTCGGGCCGGTTTACTTGGCTCGCTCTCAAGGGACTCGCCGAAGAACAAATTCTGTGGTTTGTCGGGAATCTCCGGAGGTTCGACGTTTAGATTCCATTTGATGCCGCTGTGCTCTTCGATGACCTCCATCCATGCCAGTGCAAGGCGAATAGTCGTAGGATCGTCGAGTTCCACGAGCAACTTCTGAAGACGCTTGACGTTGGCGAAGTCCCCGAACTGGCAGCACCAGTTCAGCGCCTCGTCGAACAGTCTGGGGTCCGTGCGACCGAAGCTCCAGGTCCCCACCAGCAATGCCTCGAGATCGACGGCCACTGGTTTGAAGCGTCCCGTGCTACGGACACCAAGGACATTCCACTGAGCCCAGATCCTGTTGGTGATCTGTTCGACCAATTTAGTCCGAAAGCTGTTCCACGACATCGTCGTAGCCCTTTCGCTTGAGAAAACCGTCGAGCAACGTCTTGAATCCAGCGGAGGGATCGTGCTGCATGCACCAGCGGGCTGCGTCGATCAACTCGGCGGTTGACGCCTCCAAGTTGGCCAGATCGGCGGCATGTTTTCCACCCGACTGGTCGATGGCCGCGTATAATTTCAGGTGAATCTGGTCGTAGCGATCGAGATAACGCGCCGTCAGTAGCTCCCCGTAGGTCCTGTTATTAGCTCGCTCGATGATGCCATCCGGCAATCCGAAACGCTGCATGTCCGCCGGTCCCGGATTCAGCCACTTTTTCGGAAGACCTCGCGTTCTGGCTACTCGCTGTACTGCCCGCAGAAGTGGATCGGGAAATGGCTTTGCCGCAACGTCTCTTTCATCGAGCACGAGGGCCAGTACATCGATATCATCAGTTGCACGCGCGACAAGCCCCATCACCGCCAGCGCTGCCCCGCCACATACGAGCATGTCGATTGGCTCGGCCTCGTCTTCTAGTTCCAGTGCGTCTGCAAGATCCTCAAGGCGCATGTGAATGATCTCTGCACTATTGAACGTCGTCACCGTACCTCCGGGAAATCGATCGTTTACAGCAAACGTTTCAATAATACATCAACAGCTACAAGAGAACTATTATTTCGCAAAAAACGAACTATTATCTCGCAATTAACGAATTAATAGTTCGTTGTCGACAGATCCACAACGGTCACGAAATACAACGTCTGATGTTTAGACGGATCGAAACAAAACCGATTCGAAACAGAGCCGACCGAAACAGAACCAACTGGAACAGAACCGACTGGAACAGAACCGACCGAAGGAAGCCCAAGAGCTAGTAGTGGCGGGACGGAATGGACGTAATGGTGATCGTTGGACACCTTCGGTGCCGGTTTCTGCTTATTCGCGATCCCCGGTTAGGTTCGCTGGTTAGGTTCGCTAGCGATCTCCTCGGACAGTCTTCGACGAGTTCACGTCACCTCATTGTAGATCTCGCGGCTGATGATCAGGCGCTGGATCTGGGAGGTTCCCTCGTAGATTTGGAAGATCTTGGCGTCGCGGTAAAGCTTTTCGACGGGGTATTCCTTGGAGTAGCCGTAGCCGCCGTGGACCTGGACGGCGTCGCTGGCGACTTTGGTGGCCATGTCGGCGGCGAAGGCCTTGGCGTAGGCTG
>SKPJ01000060.1 GCA_007119595.1 Myxococcales bacterium | reverse complement strand
TTGCGGGGAGCTTGGTCCCGAAGGTTTGGAGGATTGCGAAAAGGCCCCTCCGGCCCGCCGCGTCGCTACGCTTGCGCCGGCCCACCTCCCCAGCAAAGCTGGAGGAGGTTGGCTATCCACCCGTTGTGATATTCGATCATCGGTCCCCGGACGGTCGGTAGCATTCCTCTCCCAGCTTGCGAGGGAGGTGACGACGCGAAGCGAGCCGGAGGGGCCTGCTCACATGCCCCGTCCCCTCAGCGGGCTCTTCTCCCACCAACCACTAACTTACTGGCATTAAGGCTAGCTCACGGTTCGCACAGCGGATCGTCGGCACTGCCGAGGGCGTCGTCGTCGCATAGGTGGCGACGTACGGTGTCGGCGGCCGGGTCGTCGGGCCACTGGGCGAGGAGACGACGCAGGTAGTCGGCGGCGCGCCGGGGTTCGTCGAGTTGGCGAAGATGGATCTGCGCCAATTCCAGTAGGATGTCGGCGTTGATGGGATCATCGCTCGCCGTTTCCTCCAGGGCTTGATTCAAAAGGTCGACGGCGCGTCGGTGCTCTCCACCATGGAGAGCTTGCAGCGCTTGTTGTCGCAGTCCAGGAGGAGACTCGTCGGGGATTTCTTCGGGTTCATCGGAGCTATCTACTTTGGTATCGTCGGGCGCTATGTCGTCGGGTTCTGTGGCTGCCGGGCTGTCGATGTCACGATCGGGAGCCGTCGGCTTCGCCGAGTCCTCGGGTTGGGGTTCGGTCTCCGATGTGTCCGTCTGAGATGATGGTTCGGAAGCGTCGGATTGCGCCTCCAACTGACGCAATCTCTTTCGGTGTGATTCCAATTCGACATAGCGTTCTACTTCCAATCCCAGCGCATCGGGCCACTGTCCGCGATGGTCTCGGGAGGCGAATTCTCCGGTGGTGATCTCCTGTGATGTCCCATCCGGGGAGTCCAGGCGCACGCCGCCTTCGAAGACGGCGACTACGAAATCGTCGTTGGCCACACGAACTGAGAAGACGGTACCCGTGACGGTGATGGTCTTCGTCGGAGTGTGGACTGCTAATTGGTCCATCGAATGTGGGAGATATTCGACGAGAATACTTCCGTTATGGAGGTCGATCGTGGATTCACCGTTGTCATGCGATATCTCGTAGTCGGCGTCGTCACTGGCAAAGAGTTGCAGTGATTGATGCTCCAGATTGCTATCTTCCATTGGCAACAGCGGTTGAGTGGCAAGCGACGGCGGTGCATCGTCGGTCGGGCTTTCTTCGACGAGCTCAGAAGGCGTCGGCGAGAGGGGCTCGATGATCGCCACCGATGGGGAATCATGCTCGGAGTTCGCGGAGGTGACTTCCGACATTTGTGTTGGCGGATCGGTGTGATCCGCTGTGAGGGCCCACCAGGCGAAGATTGCGGTGATGGCCGCTGCACAGAGAGCTGCCCATCGTCGCCATCGGCGTTGGTTTGGCTGGCCTTGGTTTGGTGTTGTATTCGTGTCGTCGGGCGCCGTCGATTCATCACGGCCGTCGCCATGGTTGCTGACTTCCAAGGACTGTGTGGTGTCATCTGTGTCGAGCTGGCCGGCGATGGATTCAAAGAGGTCATCAGCATCGAGATCAACGTCGTCGTGGGCATCGTCTGCGCTTGCTGCCCGAAACATTTGTTGAAGGCGGGCGTGTGCGTCGCTACCGTCGCTGCGTTGCTCAGTGGAGATGGAGGTGCGAATCCGGCCGAAGAGTTGTTCTGAGTCGATATCTGCCCACATCGATCCATCTCCGGAGGCGGCCTCGTCGAGCATGTCCAGGGATTTGCCGACCAACTCGCTGCAGGTGCGACACTTGCCGAGGTGTTCTTCGACCTCCGTGCGCTCGAGTTCGGATATATCACCGCGCCGAAGCTCGAAGAGCAGGGCCCGAACGGTTTGGCATGTGATGTCGGTCGTCATGCCTCTTCCTTGGCCTGCTCTTTAGCCCCCGACAATACGCGTTCGATGAGGGTCAAGAGTTTTTCACGACCCCGGCGCACGCGAGATGCGATGGTGTTGATGGAGGTGTCGGTCTGGTCGGCGATCTGCTGCAGCGTATGGCCCTCGATTTCGTACATTATGATCGCCTCGCGCTGATTGTCCGACAGTCCATCCATGGCCGTATAAAGAGCGCGTACCTTTTGACGGGCCGCCAATCGACGCCACTGACTGGTCGGCTCCTCCAATACTTGGAGAGCCACCAGATCGACGGAAGTCGACGTCTTGCGCACATGGGAGATGGCGACGTTGCGCGCCACGCGGTAGACCCAGCCACCGAAGGCGTCGTAGTCCGACACTCTTTCCAATGTGCGGTGCAATTCGATGAATGCCTCCTGGACTACATCCTCGATCTCTGGTCGCGGGCCGAGATAGCGACCCACGGTACGTGTGACCTGGTCGAGATACTGATCGTAGATCTTGCGAAAGGCCGTCATATCCCCGTTTGCCGCAGCTACGATCCACTCTGCTTCTTCAGTCATTGCGTCAAAACCTCAATTCGAATCCGGCCATTGCATCGACGTCGAGGCGTCCCAAATCCATGACGACCCGCTGGTCGTCGCGAATCTGACGGTGGGCCAAGTGCAGGGCCGCCCCGATGTCCAGGCGCAGTGAAAGGGAGTCGTTGAGTCGATAGCTCGTTCCCACCATGGCCGTAACGGACCAGGGGACGAGAGTGTTTTGTAGGGTGGTGTCCGCTCGTCCGGTCATCCGGGCCTGCGGTTCGGCTTCGGGGTTTCGTTCCCGGGTGGTGACAGGTGGGTCCTGGGCCTGTTCGGATGAAATGTCTTCCGCATCATCGCGGGTGGTGTGATTTGCCTGGTCCGGGGAGGTATTCTGAGTTGTGGTGGAATTTTGAGTTTCAGCACTATTTTGGCCTGCGGCGGCGTTGTGTCCCGCACTTTCGTTCACCCCTTCTGTATTGTTGGGGGTGAGGGCTTGCGACTGTTGTGTAGATAAGGGGGTGGATTGAATCTGGAAGGTCGTCCACCGGGCCCCTCCTCCGACACGAAGGGTAAAGCGCGAGGAGAGGCGTTGAGAGAAGGTGGTGGCCAGGCCGAGAGCCCACGGTCGATATTGAAATTGATAACCGCCGGAGTTGTCGCGGGCAGTGCTGAGGGGAAGTCTGCCCATGGCGTGAAAACTCAGGCGGGAGCGCGGCTGCCACCGAGCGCCGATGCGAGCCAATCCCAGACTGGCGCCGGTGGACTGAATCCACATTGCACCACCGATGGTTTCCAATGAGAACGCATCGCGTCGCAATCGTTGTCCACCTTCATCGAGTTCGATTCGTTGCTGGTTTCCCCGCTCTCCCAATGCAATTCCTTCGGGGACCGACGTGTTGCTAGTGCCCTCGTCGCTTCCGTTGGTCGGCGAAGTGGTGCCGTCGGGGGGCTCGTCGATGATCCACGCCAAACGATTGGCGACGGCGGCGATCTGGACTTGATCGGCGTCGCTCGTCGTGACGAAGGAATTGGTATCGTCAGCGCCCTCCAGCCGCACTGCGCAGGAGGTATCATCGGCACGCTCTATGGCAAGTCTCCATTGCACGGGATTGTCCAACTCGTTGGAGGCAAATAGTACGTGTGCCGCGGTCCGAATTCGCAGCTCTTTGACGAGCTGCGCGGAGAACTCTTCGGAACACGTCGAGGGAGTTTCTACGACGACGGCCGGTGAGCTCTCAGCATGTGCGGCGGATTGAAATTGCAATCCCACCGACAGGGCGAGGGAGAGACTCAGCAGTGTGCGGAGGAGTCGGTTTGGAAGTCGGGAATCCATCGCCCGCGATCCTAACACGAATCGAGCGATGACGCACGAATTCGTATCTCTCCTTCCCTTCAATAGTGTACTCGCAAGATGAGATGGTTTTTGTGCATTGGTCGATGCTCAGGCGGGTCGGTGGCCATCGACAAGACGAGGACTTTTTCTCCGTCCAAGGCCGGCTACAATGCCCATAATCAGGAGGAGTAATGCAAAGTCGCTTTTTGGGAAAGTTATCTGCGCGGCGGCGCAGCTACCGACCTCGATGGGCACGACCTCTCCCTCGTCCTGGGTGGCCGTCTCGCCGTTTCCGTCGATATCCGGGGGATCTTCATCACCATTTGAAGCGCTGTCGTCGTCCACTTCCTGGGACTCTTGCTCCTCGTCGGTGTCGTCCGGGTCGACTTCTTGTTCTTCATCCTCCTGTTCCAAGTCACTCTCCTGGACACGAAAGGAGGTGAGAGTGCCGGAGCGCAGGCCCGTCGGGTCGCGTACGTCGACACGTGTGACGAATTCTGTGTCGAGTTCGAAGGAAGTGGCCGGCTCGAGGTGCTTCGGTTGATCGGACCACGAGGTATCCCATTGACCGTCGTAGGTGAGGTCCAAGCGATACTCCAGTGGCTCGCCTCCGGCGGCACTGCTGTTGGACGCATCGAATACGACGTGTTGCTCGTCGTCGACGAAGATCTGAAGATCGGCCTGTGGCAGGGGATGATCGGAGTGCGGCATCGGTTCGTCGGTAAGAGCGGCGAATACATCGACTTTTCCATCTCCCCAGTGTCGGTTAGGCAGGGCTTGACCGTCGGGGGAAAGTCCCTCGGTGGCGGTGGTATGGAGCAGCCGTTCTTCGATGTCGTCGGCGCTCCACTCGGGGTATTTGTCGAGCATGAGAGCAATGCTTGCGGCGACGTGGGGGCCGGCGCCGCTGGTACCGCCAAAGGTCCAGAAACCACTGGGGGCGTCGAAGTGGGGGCCCAATTCTCCGGTGCTGGTCAGAGCCGCGTAGGGATCGTCGGCAGCAGCCAGATCGACCACGGGCGCACCGTCGATGCGCGGGCCCCGTCCGGAGTAATTGCGGAGTTCGCCCGGCTGAGAGTCCACCCCCGGGTAGCGGCCACCGAAGGCCGCTACACCGATGGCTGAATCGGCCGTGGCGGGATAGACCGCCGTGCCGCGGTCCATGGTTTCGTCCTTCCAGATGACTCCGCGGCCCCAATTGGAGTATTGATCGGCGATTCGTCCGATCAGTATATCGTCGACCTCAAGGCCCTCCAGGCGAATCGTATAATCGCCCTGGGGTAAAGACTGGGACCAATCCTCATTCCAGAGATAGACGCCGAAATGTCGGGTGCCGCGCGGTGTCTCATCGAACGAGGAGTACAATGCGGCATCGCCAAAATATTGTGAACCCAACGCGACGGATTGCTCGGTACCATCGGGCCCCACGAGGGTCACCTCCGGTGTATTGGCTTCGCGCCAGTACAACGCCATATACACCACGGCGTAGGGATAGGTCTGGGGTCCCTGTTGGAACCCGGAGCCGACGGTGAATTCGATCTCCAGCGTTTCACCGGCTGTGATGGGGCGTTCGATATGTTTCCCCGATGCGTTGAGGTTGCCCACCGGGTTGACCTGGATGATATCTTCAGCCCGTGCTCCATCCATCGCCTGTTCGATATGCGTGGAGCCGTCGGGAGGTAGGGTTACGATGTCGGTCCACTCATGGAGTATTAATGCCGCCTCACTGTCGATGGCATCGGAGATGGCGTTGAATTGCGGGTCGTAGGAGTATGCCTGCTCTTGGTCGTCGTTGATGTAGGCGTAGCCGATGATATCGACCCCCGGTGCCAGCCCGACCCGCTCGTGGTGGTCCAGCTGGCCGCCGGCGAGGATACTGGCGACGGCGGTGCCGTGGTAGGTGGAGGTCTGGACGTCGGTGGCTTCGATGAGATTGTCGCCACGCGTATAGCTCTGGCCGTCAAAGACGATTTTGCTGAATTTCGAGGTGTCGAGACGGACCAATTTTTCGCCGACGTCGAGAGATCCGTTGCGGTCGACGTCGTCGACGACAAAAAGTGGCTCACCATAGGCCGGATCGGGCTCCTCAAAGCCATCTTGAGGGCCAAAATCACGTCTCTGGTTGTCGTTGATATCGGCGTATAGCCAGTCTGTGCCGGGGTTGAATTCACCGTCTTGCTCGGTGAGCCAGGTCATTTCCACGACGCGGCCGGGCAATACGCGAAGGGGATAGCGCTCGCCGTCGATTTCGACGGTATCCGTGCCGGGTTCAAAAGTGCCGGTGTCGTTTTCGTCATGCCATTCGTAGACTCCACCGTCGGCGCGGAACATATGGGGGTGAAAGACATCGAAGCCATCGTCGATGTCGACGACGGTCAGTCCTTCACCGTCTACGTCGATGCCTGGATGGCGCTTCGCCTGTGCGGCGCCGGTCTGCGCAGAGGTTTCCTTTAGTGGCCGGGTGATTGTGGGACTCCAGGTGGACTCGATACGCTGGACGAGGCGGTCTTCGCCGAGCGCTTCGAGTGCA